>CAZXZF010000061.1:0-12319 GCA_964645095.1 uncultured Desulfocurvus sp.
TCTTTCAGGCAGCGCATGTGTCCCTGGGGGCAGTCGTTGTCGCCGCAGGGTTGGCAGGGCAGGCCCAAGGCCACGTCCTCGTGGCCGGGTCCGGGGAAGGTCCAGGCGTTGCTGCCGCCGCCGCGCACCACCAGGGTGGGCGTGCCCACGGCCAGGGCGAAGTGCCGGGGCGAGGAGTCGTTGCCCAGGTGCAGGCGGGTGTGGGTGAGGATGGCTGGCACCTCGCGCAGCTCGGTTTGCCGGGGCGCGAGCAGGATGCGCTCCGCCGGCAGGCCGAGCTGCTCGGCCAGGGCCTTGAGCGGCCTGGCCTCCTCCATCTCGCCGGGGCCGTAAAGCAGCAGAAATTTGAGGTCCGGGCGCTGTTGCCAGGCCAGGAAGAGCAGCCGGGCATAATGCGGCAGGGGCCAGATGCGCGTGGCGCGGCGGTGGGTGGCGTCCACGGTGACGAGGGTGTCTTGCGGCTCCACGCCCCAGGCGGACAGCAGTTCGGCGGCGGCAGCGCGTTCGGCCTCGGTGAGGTAGACCCGTGCGGGCTCGTTTTTCCATTCCAGCCCAAAGGCGTGCATGACCACCCCGGCCTTGCATTTGGCCGCGTAGGGGCCGCTGACCGGCGCCCAGTGGGTGTAGAAGGGCCGGTTGTACCAGGGCGGCGGGTAGGAGAGCTTCACCGGGGCATCGGACAGGGCCAGCACCCAGCGGATGCGCGGCAGCTGCTGGAAGTCGATGATCAGGTCGTAGCCGCGTCCGTCAGGCCCCTGGCCCACGCGGCGGTAAAATCGGAAGCTGTCCAGGAAGCCGCGCCCCCGGTCCAGTTCCCAGACATGGCCCACCTCGGGGTTGTTCTCCAGCACCGGCGCGCACTTCTTCTCGGTCAGCACGTCGATCTGGGCCTCGGGGAAGCGCGTCTTGAGCATGTGGATGGTCGGGGTCAGCAGGATCACGTCGCCGATCTGGCGCTGCTGGCAGAGCAGGATGCTTCGGGGGTTTAAGTCCGCAAGCCCGGTGACGCGGTAGGAGGTCGGCGCGGGCATGGTCAGTCGCCCGTGCTGGCGCAGCCGTACTGCATTTCGTACAGGCGCTGGTAGATCTCGCAGCGGGTGAGCAGCGCGGCATGCGCGCCCTGGTCGATGATGCGCCCGCCCTCCATGACCACGATGGAGTCCGCGGTGAGGATGGTCGACAGCCGGTGGGCGATGACCACGCTGGTGCGCGCCTGCATCAGGTTCTCCAGCGCCAGCTGCACGATGCGTTCGCTCTCGGTGTCCAGCGCGCTGGTGGCCTCGTCGAGGATCAAAAGCGGCGGGTTCTTCAGGATGGCCCGGGCGATGGTCAGGCGCTGCTTCTGGCCGCCGGAGAGCTTGACCCCGCGTTCGCCGACCATGGTCTCATAGCCCTGGGGCAGCTCCAGGATGAAGTCGTGGGCGTAGGCGGCCTTGGCTGCGGCCTCGATCTCGGCCTGGCTGTAGTCGCCCACCGAGCCGTAGGCGATGTTCTCGGCCACGCTGGAGTTGAACAGGAAGGTGTCCTGGGCCACCATGCCCGTGGCGCGGCGCAGGCTCTTCAGGTCGTAGTCCTTGAGCAGGCGGCCGTTCAAGGTGATGCGGCCCTCCTGCGGGTCGAAGAAGCGCGGCAGCAGGTTGGCCAGGGTGGACTTGCCCGAGCCGCTGGAGCCGACGATGGCCACGCGCTCCCCGGCCTTGACCACCAGGTTCACGGCGTCGATGGCCGGGCGGGCGGTGTTGTCGTAGCTGAAGGTGACGTTTTCCAGCGCCAGCTCGCGGAAGGGCTCGTCAAAGAGCTGGGTGCCGCCCTTCTCGCTCACCAACCGGGCCATGTCCATGATCTCGAACACGCGCTCGGCCCCGGTGAGCGCCATCTGCAGGTCGATGTTGGTGGCGTTGATGCGCTTGATGGGCTCGTACAACAGCGCCAGGGAGGTCAGGAAGCTTAAGAGCGCGCCGGAGGTCAGGTCGCCGTTGATGACCCTGCTGCCGCCGTACCAGAGCACCAGCCCGGCGGCAAAGGAGCCGATGATCTCCATGATGCGCGAGGACTGCTCCGTGGCCCTGATCTGCTTGCAGCTCACATCCACGTAGTTGTGGGTCTCGTCGTTGAAGCGCTCGCTCTCGCGCCGCTCCGTGGCAAAGCCCTTGATGACCTTGATGCCGGACAGGCCCTCCTGCAACAGCACCGAGACGTCGGACACGCTGGTCTGGGCCTTGCGCGCCAGCTTGCGCAGCCGCTTGCTGAAGGTGATGAACGGGTACAGCACCGCAGGCATGACCAGAACGCCCCAGAAGGCCAGCTTCCAGTCCAGGTAGAACACGTAGAAGGTCAGCCCGATGACGGTGAAGACCTCGCGGATGAGCATGATGAGCGAAGGCAGGCTGGTGCGCACCAGCCCGACGTCGTTCAGGATGCGGCTCATGAGCATGCCCACCTGGGTGTCGTTGAAGAAGTTCATGGGCAGGTACATGATGCGGCTGTAGAGATCCTTGCGGATGTCGTTGATGGCGTATAGCCCGGCCGTGTTCATGTAGTAGACCTGGATGAAGCGGAACACGCCCTTCAGGGTCATGAGAGCGATGACGCCGAGGGTGACCAGCTGCAGGGCCAGCATGTCCTTCTTGATGAGCACGTCGTCCACGGCGAGCTTGACCAGCCAGGCCGTGGCCGCGGCGCAGGGCGCCACCACGATCATGCCCATGACGCCCATCATGATGCGCTTCTTGTAGGGCAGGAAATAGCCCAGGCTGCGCTTCATGAGCCGCATGGAATGCTGGAAACCGCTGGTCTTTTGATCGCTCAAGGCTCGCTCCCGTGGGACGTTGCCCGGCCAGAAACGGCAGGGTCGGCCCCGTATACCCGGTCACATAGGGTCATGGCAAGACAGCCAGGGGGCGTTGCCCCCTGGACCCCCACCAGAGGGCCTGAGGCCCTCTGGACTCCCCATTGCGCCGAAAGGGCTGTTTCAGGAGGAACCTGAAACAGCCCTTTCGGCTTGTGTGAGTCATGTGGAACATTACAGAAGACTTCTCGTCTTTGCCTTCGCACCGACCCTCTCAAAAAAGGGCCAACCGCGCTCGGGGCTTTTCGAGGGTCCCCCCTCGAAAAACCCGCGCGCATTGTTTGCAGCCAGCCCAGCCAAGGCCTTTGCCCAGGCCGCCCAGGCCCAGGCCAATGGGGGGTCCGGGGGCCTCAGGCCCCAGGCCGCCGGAGGCATCTGTGCCGCACGGCCGCCGGAGGCATCTTGGCCGCACGACCGCCGGAGGCATCTTGGCCGCACGGCCGCCGGAGGCATCTTGGCCGCACGGCCGCCGGGAGGCTCTTGGCTTCAGCCCAGGGCGATGCCCTGGAACGCGGGGCTGCCGTCGGGGTTGTGGAGCAGTGGATGGGCCGCGTCCTTGGCCGAGATGTCGGTGACGGGCAGGGGCCAGGGGATGCCGAGCGCGGGGTCGTTGTGGCGCAGCCCGCCCTCGCACTGCTGGCAGTAGTATTGGGTGGTGAGGTAGAGGATCTCGCTGTGGTCTTCCAGGGCCTGGAACCCGTGGGCAAAGCCTTGGGGCACGCACAGGGCCAGCCGGTTTTCCGGGCTGAGTTCGACGCCCTGCCACTGGAGGTAGGTGGGCGAGTCCTGGCGCAGGTCCACGGCCACGTCGAAGATGCGCCCGCGCAGGCAGCGCACGATCTTGACCTCGGCCCAGGGCGGGCGCTGGAAGTGCAGGCCGCGCAGGGCGCCCTTGGCGCGGGTCAGGGAGTGGTTGACCTGGACGATGGGCCCGGGCAGGCCGAGCGGGGCCAGCTCCTGGGCGCAGAACAGCCGGGCGAAGGCGCCCCGGTGGTCCTCGAAGGCGCTGGTCTCGATGATTGCCAGGCCCTGGAGCGGCAGCGGGCGGATGGTCAGCTTGCCCATGTGTTTTCCTGGGCGTCTTTCTGATGGTCGGCGAATTCGCGCACGCGGGACAGGCACAGCCCGCGCAGGTCGATGTTGCCCCTGTCGCCGGATGTGGCCCAGGCGTGGTACCAGCCGCAGGTCCAGAGCAGGGCCTGGTCCAGGCGTAGGTGCGGCTTCCAGCCCAGCAGGGTGCGGGCCTTGGCGCAGTCGAGCACGAGCAGCCCGGCCTCGTGCGGGTGCTGGCCGTTGTCTGGATTGGGGTCGATGTCCAGGCGGGCGTTGTCGCCCCAAAGCGCGGCAAAACGTTCGGCCACCTGGCCCACGCTGCGCACGTCCTCCGGGCCGGGCCCGAAGTTCCAGCCTCCGGCGAATTCCGGGCCGTTCTCAATGAGTTTGCGCGCCAGGAGCAGGTAGCCGGAGAGGGGTTCGAGCACGTGCTGCCAGGGGCGCACGGCGTGGGGCTGGCGGATGCGCACGGGCTGGCCCTGGGCAAAGGCCCGGGCCATGTCCGGCACCAGGCGGTCGGTGGCGAAGTCGCCCCCGCCGATGACGTTGCCTGCGCGCGCCGTGGCCAAGGCCGTGCGGTGCGCGGAAAAAGTCTGCGCCGGGAAGAAGGAGCGCGCGTAGGCTGCTGCCACGAGCTCGGCGCAGCCCTTGCTGGCGGAGTACGGGTCGTGCCCGCCCATGGGGTCGCATTCGCGGTAGCCGTGCACCCACTCGCGGTTCTCGTAGCACTTGTCGCTGGTCACGACCACGATGGCGCGGGCGTGGCCTTCCGGGGCGGGGGCCAGGCGGCAGGCCTCCAGCACATTCACGGTGCCCTGCACGTTCACGGCAAAGGTGCCTGCCGGGTCGACGTAGGAGGGCCGCACCAGGGACTGCGCGGCCATGTGCAGGACGATGTGCGGCGAGAATTCCGCCACGGCTCGGGTCAGCCGGGGCAGGTCCAGGATGTCGGCGTGCAGGCTGGCCAGGCCGCTGGTCAGGTCCTTGGGGGCGGCGGAGTCCAGGCCGGTGAGGCCGAACAGGCTGGGCGCGCTCGGCGGGTCCAGGGAATAGCCCAGGACCGTAGCCCCCAGGTGCCCCAGCAGGTGGCAGAGCCACGCGCCCTTGAAGCCCGTGTGCCCGGTGACGAAGACCCTGCGGCCCTTGAAAAATCCGTCGCGCATGGCGTCCTCCTACCAGAAATTCCCGGTTACCAGAGCTTCCAGCCGGCCTGGCCGGTTTCCCAGAGCTTGTTCAGGTACTCGGTGTCGCGCAGGGTGTCCATGCAGGCCCAGAAGCCGGGGTGGCGGTAGACCATGAGCTGGCCCTCTTCGGCCAGGCGCTCAAAGGGCCCGTACTCCAGGTCGCAGGCGTCGTCCTCGCTCAGGCGCTCGAAGATGGCCCGGTTGAGGGCCATGTAGCCGCCGTTGATGAGCTTGCCGGGGAGGCCCGACGGGCCGGACGGGCCGGACGGGTCGGACGGGTCGGCGCCGGGGCCCTTGGGCTTCTCGTGGAAGCAGGCCACGCGGTCGCCCTCCACGCGCAGCTCGCCGAACTGGGAGGCCGGGGTCACGCCGCTGACCGTGACCATCTTGCCGTGGCTCTTGTGGAAGGCCAAAAGCGCGTTCAGGTCGATATCGGCCACGCCGTCGCCGTAGGTCATGAAGAAGGTGTCGCCCTTAATGTACTTGGCGACCTTTTTCAGCCGCGCGCCCTTGAGGGCCTTTTCGCCGGTGGAGGCCAGGGTGATCTTCCAGCCGCACTCCTCGTGGCAGGAGTGCAAAAGCGCCTTGTCCGGCTTGCCCAGCTCGATGGTGACGTCGTTGTTCATGGCCTCGTAGTTGAGGAAATAGTCCTTGATCATCTCGCCCTTGTAGCCGAGCGCCAGGGTGAAGTCCGTGTGCCCCTGGGCGGCGAAGATCTTCATGATGTGCCAGAGGATGGGCCGCGCGCCGATGCCGACCATGGGCTTCGGCCTGAACTCGGTTTCTTCGCGCAGGCGGGTGCCCAGCCCCCCGCAGAGGATGACGACTTCCATGTGCCGGTCCTTTTCGCGTGTGCGCTTTAAGGTTTGAAGATCAGGCCCTGGCCCGTGGGCAGGGAGAGCACCTGCACGCCGCGCTTTGCGGCAAAGGCGTCAAAGGCGCGCTTCTGCGGCTCGTGCAGCTCGAACCCGTAGTCGTCGAGCACCATGACCGCGCCGCTGACCAGGCGGTCCCAGAAGAACTCCGCCGCCGCGATCTCCGGGGCCACGCAGTTCATGTCGATGGACAGGTAGCTGACCTTCTCGGCCGTGACCTGGGGCAGGGTGTCCGGGATGACGCCCGGCACGATGCGCGCGTTGGGATAGCCCTTGAAGGTCGCCTGCACGTCGGCCAGGCACTCGGTGTAGTGGTCCCTGGCGCTGGTGCGGCCCTTGGCGCGTTCCTCCTCGCTGATGAGGTCCTCGGACAGGCCGTGGTAGGTGTCCAGCAGCCAGAAGAGCCTGGGCAGCTTCTCGAAGCCCACGTAGTGGCAGATGGCCAGGCTCATGCCGCCCCGGTTCACGCCGCATTCCACGAAGTCGCCCTCGAGGCCCACGGCCTTGTGCGCGGCCCAGCAGGCCACGTAGGTGCGCCAGGCGGGCTCGCCGCCGGGCCAGGAGCCCGTGGCCTTGCCCAGGCGGTAGCCCTCGGCGAAGCGCGGCTCGGACATGAAGTCGGCGTTGTGCCGGGTCACCAGCCCGTCCTGGGCGTAGGTCGGGTCCGGGAAATGGATGAACTTGCCCGGCGCGCCGATGCAGCGGATGGCCTTGGCCAGGGGCTCGGGCAGGGCGCTCAGGCAGGCGCGGCGCAGGTCACGCAGGGACATGGCGGTCTCCTTGGAGGGCTAGTCGCGCACGCAGCGCAGATAGCCGCGCGGAGCCATGCTCACGGCGAGCTTGGCGTCCATGGCCTCGTCGATGACAAAGCGGTCGTTGGCCTGCAAAAAGGCGTTGACCGCGGTCATGGGGTTGTCGCCCACGCTCCAGGGCCGGTCCGGGTAGAAATCGTCGGGCATGAGCTCCACCGCCGTGTCGAAGACGATGAGCCAGCCGCCTTTTTTCACCAGGGGCGAGTACAGCGTGAGCTCGCGCAGCACGTGCGCGTGGGTGTGGTTGGAGTCCAGCAGCACCATGGGGTTGGTGCGCCCGGCGATGGCCGCAAGGACCCGGTCGCGCATGGCCTCCTCCACGCTTGAGCCCTCGAGCATCTGGATGCGCGGGGCCATGGGGTGGGCCTCGATGGCCGCGCGGTTGTGGGCGCGGATGTCGATGTCCACGCCGAGGACAAAGCCGTCGCCGCCGAGGAGCTGGAGCATGGAGGCCGAGAAGACCAGGCTGCCGCCGTGGGCGATGCCCGTCTCGATGATGACGTCCGGCCGGTTCTCCCAGATGAGCTCCTGCAGGGCGACCATGTCCTGGGGGTACTGGATGATCGGGCGGCCCATCCAGCTGAAATTGTAGGAGTACATCGTGCGGGCAGACTCCACGGTGAAGGCCCGCGCGGCCTCGGTGAAGGCCGGGTCGCCGCCCTGCTCATGGATGCGCTCCGCGCGCTCCTGGCGGAAGGTTTCGGCCGGGTCGGCTTTTTCGGTCGCGGTCTTGCCTGCGGTGGTCTTTTTCTGGCTCATGGTGCGTGGTCCCGGCCCGCAGCCAGGGCTGCGGCGAGTTTGGTGGTGTCGGCCCAGAAGCGCATGGGCTCGTAGTCCGGGTAGGGATAGTGGCCCAGGCCCAGCTTGATGCTGGCTCCGCGCCCGCGCAGATGCTCCTCCACCAGGGTGCGCACGCTCACCGGGTGACCGCTGGCGCAGTTGATGACGCCCTTGACCCCATCGTGCAGGGCCAGACGGACGAGCAGGCCAGCCACCTGGATGACCGGAAGATAGTCGCGCAGCTGTTCCCCGCCGGACATATTGAACGTCTTTTCGCCCGCAGTGATAGCCCGGTCAAGTTGGGAGAGCAAGGATTTTTCGGATTGGCCGGGGCCGTGCATGTAGAACAGG
Organism: uncultured Desulfocurvus sp.; assembly: GCA_964645095.1. Lineage (GTDB taxonomy): Bacteria > Desulfobacterota > Desulfovibrionia > Desulfovibrionales > Desulfovibrionaceae > Humidesulfovibrio. The sequence goes on from CAZXZF010000061.1 coordinate 7,904, forward strand.
CGCGCCCAGACGAGCTGCGCGCCGTGGGTCGCGCAGAGCGGCTCCAGGGCCCGGCGCAGGGCGTCCTTGGCCCGGCCATAAGCCGTGGCGGGCCGGGGCTCCAGATCCTCGGCCAGCGCGCCCTCCTGCAGTCCGTATTCGAAGCAGGTGCCGGTGACGAGCAGGCGCCTGGCCCCGCGCTGGACCAGGTCCGTGAGGAAGCGCAGCTGCCGGGGCAGCACCTCGGTGACCTGGGTCTCGGCCTTGTAGTTGGGCAGGCCCTCCCAGGCCAGGTGCAGGATGCGCTCATGCGCGGCCAGGCGGTCCAGCTGGGCCGGGGTCAGCGTGGCGAGGTCGCCCAGGACCAGCTCCACCTGCCCCGTTTGCCCGATCCTGTCGGCCCAGGGCATGGTCCGGGCCTTGGCCTGGTCGCGGCACAGGGCCGTGACAGCGCAGCCGCGGTCCAGCAGGGCCTGCACCACATGGCGGCCCACAAAACCGGTGGCCCCGGTGACCAGTACCCTCTCGGCCATGTCGTTTCCCCTGGTTGCGGCCTAGCCCGGCGTGTGCGCCAGCTTGGCCAGAATGTCGTCCTGCTCGGCCTGGGCCTCGGGTCCGGCCGGGGCCAGGTAGGCCCTGAGCGCGGCCTCGCGCGCGGCCCTGGCCGCCGCGTCCTGCCGGGCGGCCGCGCCGGGCACGGTGTAGCGCGCCAGCCTGCGGGCGTACTTGGGCAGCTTGCGCCACAGGGGCCTGCGCCCGTTGCGCTGGCAGTAGCCGTCCACGAACCCGGCCACGGCGGCCAGCACCGCCTGCCGGGCCTGGGCCGCAGACAGGCCCCCCTTGTCGGCCAGGACCTCGGCCAGCACGCCGGAGAGCCGGTCCACGAACAGGCCGTAGACCTCGCGGTACTTCGGCGCGGTGCTGACCACGCCCAGGTCGTCCGAGCGCCCGCCCTCCAGGTCCAGGCTGGGCACGATGTCGCGCACGGCGTGCAGGGTGGGCAGCACGGCCACCTTGCCGAGCATGGCCGCCACGAAGCCCAGGGCCAGCTCGGAGGAGGCGTAGAAGGCCTCGCGCCCGTGGCCCGGGCCAAAGGCCCGTTGCAGGACCTCGGTGCGCAGCACGGCGTAGAACAGCGGCACGTAGGGCCGGTTCAGCTCCAGCAGGCGCTGGCGCGGGTCGGCGGCGGCGATGGCCGCCCGGTGCGTGTCCAGGTAGCAGGGCTCGATGACTACAGCATCCGAAGCAGCACCCGAAGCAGCACTTGAAACAGCACCCGCGCCCGGCTGGCGCAGCACGCGCAGGTAGTGGCCGTGGGCGCCGCTGTGGTCCGGGTGGGCGGCGAGAAATGCGGCGCAGCGCAGGATGGAGGCCGGGCTGGTGAAGTCGTCGTCGGCGCAGAGCACGGCCAGGGGCGTGGCGATGAGCGGGGCCACGCGCTCCAGCTTGGCCTCGATGCCGAGGCCGGGCAGGTGCAGGTACTGGACGCCCTCCGGCACGGGCGCAAGGGGCTCGGCCGTGGAGTCGGCCACGAGGATGGGCAGCCCAAAGGCCTGGGCGCTGGGCAGATAGTGCGCCAGGGCCCGGGCCAGCAGCCGGGGCCTGTTGTGGCTGGGGATGACGATGGTGACCTGGGGCTGCATGGGCGGATTTCTAGCGCCTTCGCCCTGAAACCGCAAGGACGCGCCGGGGCCTGCTGGCCTTCCCGCCCCTTGCGATTCGCCGGGATGCGGATTATTCGTTGCGGGTTCGCGCCTGGCGCAAGAAATCCCACCCGCGAGGTCATTCCATGAGCCAGCACCAGCTCCTCCGCATTGGCACAGGCGACGACAGCCCCGACGGCCTGCGCGAGCACAGGCGCGACGTGCTGCTGCTCTTGTCCCTGGCGGCGCTCTGCTACCTGGACAAGATCCTGCTCGGCCCCTATGCCTTCATAGATTTCTACGACTCGCTTGAGGTCCACTTCGCCCCGTTCCGGAACATGTTCCGCTTCTGGCAGGAGTTCGGGGCCTTCAGCTGGTTCCCCTTCAATGCCGGGGGCGCGCCCGCCTTCGTGGGCCAGCACCCGCCGTACCACCTGGGCGTGCTGCTGGCCGGGCTTTTGCCCCTGTGGGTCCTGTCGCTTTTCTGGAACATGGGCCAGATGTTCCTGGCCGGGTACGGCATGCTGCGCGCCGTGCGCCTGCTGGTGAACCCCTCCCGGCCGGTGCGCCTGTTCTGCGCCGCCGCCTTTGCCCTGACCTGGATCAGCGGCAACGTGCACATCACCCTGGCCTACGCCTTCCCGGCCTTCTTCGCCTGGACCACGGACCTGGCCCGGCCCGACCTGCCGCGCAGCACGCGCCTGCTCGCCGCCCTGGGCCTCTTCGGCGTGACGCTCTTCTCCTTCCCGGTCATCGCCCTGCCGCACTTCCCGGTGCTGCACCTGGCCCTGGTGCTCTTTCTCGGTCGGCACCTGCCCCACTTCCGGCGCCAGGTGGTGATGGTCTTCGCGGTCTGGACCGGCTACGTGCTCATCTTCGCGCCGTCCATCGTCAGCCTGTTCCTGTACATCCCCTACGCCCAGCGCGACTGGGCCTTCCACTACCCCGGCCTGGCCGCGGCCCTGCAGGACCTCGCGCGCTTCGTTTACGGGCGGCTCACGGACCAGCACCTGCTGCCGCTGCTGCTCCTCGGCCTGGGGCTCATCCGCCAGCGCCGCCAGCAGATCCTGCTGGGCATGTTCGCGGCCGTGCTGCTCATCGCCGGGGTCTTCTCCAGCGACATGAAGGGGCTCTTCGCCAACACCTTCCTGGCCAAGATGGACCTCTTCTTCTTCGCCTCGACCCTGGCCATCCTCGGCAGCCTCATGGCCGCCCTGGCCCTGGAGCACTACCGCCAGGCCGAGCGCGCGCTGCCGTGGCAGGCCTGGGCGGCCTGCGCCGCGGCCCTGACCCTGTTCGGCTCGTCCCACGTGGTGCTGCGCAACCTGTTCCTGCTCGCCGCCTGCCTGGGCCTGCTGACGCTTCTGCGCCGCCATTGCCAGACCGGAACAGGCCGCCCGGCGCGCCTGCTTTCGGGCCGCCCGGTTTCGGGCCCCCTGGCCACGGGGCGCCTGATTCCGGAGGGCTGGGCCCCGGTGCTTCTGGCCGTAGGCCTGGCCGGGCTGGGCATGTTCACCCGCCAGCAGTACATGGCTGCCGGGGCCTTTGTGCCCTACGCGCGCGGCTTCGAGGCCCACCCCGGCCTCGCGCGCCTGGGGCGTGAGTCCACCCGCACCCCCTTCCGCGTGGCCGACGTGGACGTGCACCCGGCCCTGCTCCAGGCCTATGGCCTGGACACCGTGGGCGGCAAGGGCCCGCTGTTCAACAAGCAGTACAAGCAGCTGGTCAAGGAGGCCGTGCGCCCCCAGTTCCGCAGCCCGCAGATGGAGGCCGCCTTTGAGGACGTCTGGCGCCAGACCTACCTGACGCGCAACCAGGGCGACCACGACCAGCGGCCCCTGGCCCTGATCCCGGACCGCCCGCGCCGCGCCGCGGACTTCAACCTCGGGCTGCTGCGGCTCATGGGCGTCACGCACCTGATCTCGCCCTGGCCCGTGGAGGGCATGGAGGCCTTTGCGCCGCCCCCGGCCATTGAGCCGGGGCGCTCCGGCGGACTGTTCGGCCTGGGGGTGCTGAGCGGCGTCTACAGCATGCCGCTCTACGACTACGCCCTGAAGGACGCGCCGGGCCTGGGCATCCTGGCCGGGAGCGCCGTGCTGGCCGACAGCCCCGGGGAGCTGCTGCGGCTCATCAGCGCCGAGCCCTTTGAGGGACTGCTGCGCAAGGTCTTTCTGCTGCGCGCGGACATCCCCGCAGACATCGCGCCACAGGTTTTGGCCGCCCTGGCCCCCGCCGCTGCAGGCAAGACATCGGCCCAGACGGCGGCCCAGACGGCGATCATCGCTGCGGGGCAGGCTGCGCCACAGGTGCGCCTGGAATCCTGGTCGCCGGACCGGCTGGTGTTCAGCGGCCAGGCCACCGGCCCGGCGCTGCTCCTGGTGGCCAACAACTTTGATCCGCGCTGGACGGCCAGGGTCAACGGCGTGAGCGCCCCGCTGCTGCGCGCGGACCACGCCTTCCAGGCCGTGCTGGTGGACCGGGCCGGGCCGTTTCGCGCCGAGCTGACCTTCAGCTCAGCCCTCATCTGGCAACTGCACCTTCTGGCCGCCCTGGGCGTGCTGCTCATGTTCTGCGGGGCCGGGCCGCGCCAGCGCGGGGGCCTGCTGCCCCTGCCCGAGGCCCCTGATGTCACCCCTGACATCGCCCCTGACGCCGCCCCTGATTTGCCTTCCGGCCCGCCTGAAGCCGCGCCGGTGCGCTGCGCGTTCTCGCGCCTGGCCCTGGCCGGACTGGCTGCGGCGGCCTTCTGGGCGCTGGGCTTCGCCCTGTTCGTCCTGCGCCGCCACCCGCCGGG
>CAZXZF010000062.1:0-11915 GCA_964645095.1 uncultured Desulfocurvus sp.
CCTCGCCCGTGGGCAGCACGGCGCGCAGGCCCAGCACGTAGTCGCGCGTGGTGCCGTACTTGACGCAGGCCGGGCCGCCCGCGTTGGTGGCCGCGTTGCCGCCGATGGTGCTGGTGGCCAGGCTGGCCGGGTCCGGCGGGTAGAACAGGCCCACGGCCTTCACGGCGGCGCGCAGGTCGCCGGTGAGCACGCCGGGCTCGACCGTCGCCGTAAGGCTCCGGGTGTCGATGTCGATGATGCGGTTCATGGCCGTCAGGTCCAAGACCACGCCGCTTGGCGCCGCGCCGCCGAGGCCATTTCCGGCGTCCGGCAGGCAGCCGCCGGCCAGGCCCGTGCCAGCGCCGCGCGGGATGACCGCAAAGTTGTGCGCATTGGCCAGGGTGACGAGCCGGGCCACCTGGGCCTCGGTCCGCGCCAGGAGCACTGCAACGGGCGGGCGCACCAGGCCGGACTCGTCGCGGCTGCGCGCGGAGAGGGCCGCCGCGTCGGTGAGCAGGTCCGCCCCGAACTCGCGCCCGAGCAAGGCCAGAAGCTCAGGGGCAAGTGTTCGGGGCTGGGGCATGGCCGTCTCCATTGTCTTCATCGTCTCCATCGTCTCCATCCTCTCCAGCATCAGGCAGGGTCAGGATTTGTGGCGCTCAAAGCCGGGCACGCTGTGCGCGTCCTCGGCCAGGTGCAAGAGCCAGGTGGCCAGGGTCACCAGCACGAGGTAGTACGCGCCGAGGGTGCAGAAGACCTCGATGTTGCGCCAGGTGTTCTTGGCGATGGTGGTGGCCGTGCCGGTCAACTCGTTCACGGTGATGATGGAGGCCAAGGACGAGTACTTGATGAGGTAGATGATCTCGTTGCCGCAGCCCGGCAGCGCGCGGCGGAAGGCCTGGGGCAGCACCACGCTGGTCACGGCCTGGCGGGTGGTCATGCCCAGGGCCAGGGCCGCGCGGATCTGCCCGCGCTTGATGGAGTTGAGGCCCCCGCGGATGTACTCGGACTGGTAGGCCCCGCTGCACAGGCCAAAGGCCAGGATGGACGCCGGGATGGCGTCGAGCACGATGCTGTGGCCGCCCAGGCTGATGTACGGCAGGGCGAAGTACCAGAAAAAGACCTGCACCACCAGCGGCGTGCCGCGAAAGAGCGAGACGTAGGCCTCGGCGAGCCGCTGCACGGGCCTGGGGCCGTACACGCGCAGCACCCCGGCCAGGACGCCGATGACGACCCCCAGGCAGGCCGAGGGCACGATGACCATGACGCTGGTCCACAGGCCCTCCATGAGGCCGGGCGCCAGCTCCGCGCGCAGGAATTCCAGGTAGGTCGTGCTCAAGCCCGGCTCTCCGCGCCCAAGGCGTCGGCCGCGCCGCCCTCGCCGGACAGCTCGCTGATCTTGGCGCAAAAGGCCAGGGTGCGCGAGCCCGAATCCCGGCGCAGGAGCTCGGCCGGGGAGCCCGCCTCAATGACGCGGCCCTTTTCCATGAACAGAAACTCGTCGGCCAGGCTGGCCGAGAAGCTGATCTGGTGCGTGGCCACGATCATGGTCATGCCGTTCTGGGCCAGGTCGCGGATCACCGCCAGCACCTCGCCGATGAGCTCGGGGTCGAGAGCGCTGGTGGGCTCGTCCAGCAGCATGACCTTGGGGTCCATGGCCAGGGCCCGGGCAATGGCCACGCGCTGCTTCTGCCCGCCGGAGAGGTTGGCCGGGTACAGCGCGGCCTTGTCCGCGAGGCCCACCCGGGCCAGCTCGGCCAGGGCCAGCTCGCCCGCGTCGAGCCTGCTCATGCCCTTGACCTTCATCAGGGCCACGCGCACGTTCTCAAAGGCGCTCAGGTGGTCGAACAGGTTGAAATCCTGGAAGATCATGCCCACCTGCTGGCGCAGGGCGCAGAGCTCGCGCCGGCTCTTGGCGTTCACCTCCCGGCCCTCCAGGAGGATCGTCCCGGAATCCGGCGGGATGAGGAAGTTCAGGCACTGGAGCAGCGTGCTCTTGCCCGCGCCCGAGGGGCCGATGAGCACCTTCACGCAGCCCTTGGGCAGGGACAGGCTCACGGAGTCGAGCACGCGGTTGCCGCCCAGGGTCTTGCCCAGGGCTCTGGCTTCCAGCACCGGCGGCGCCGGGGGGGTCTCTTTGGCGGACATGATTTACGCGGCTCCTTGGCGGGTGTAGCCCGCGATGCGCACCCTGTTCTCCAGCAGGTTCAGGGCCTTGACCCCGACCCAGGTGAGGGCGAAAAAGATGATGCCCGCCAGAAAGGTCATGCTCACCGGCTCGTGCGTGGCCGAGGCCACGGAGCGCATGCGCGCCATGATCTCGACAACGCCGATGGAGAAGGCCAGGGCCGAGTCCTTGAGCAGGATGGAGTACTCGTTGCTCCAGGCCGGGATGGACAGGCGCAGGGCCTGGGGCAGGATGACGGCGCGGATGGCCTGGGGATCGGTCATGCCCAGGGCCCGGGCGGCCTTGAGCTGGCCCGCCGGGAGCGACTGGATGGCCCCCCGGAAGATCTGCGACTGGTAGGCGCTGGAGGTCAGGCCCAGCACCAGCACGGCGGCCACGAAGGGGCTGTCGAGCCCCAGGCCGGAGAACAGGGGCAGGGCCGAGAGCCAGGACAGCAGGCCGAAATAGAAAATATACATCTGCACCAAGATGGGGATGCCCCGGAAGAGCCAGACGTAGACGCTGACGGCCCGGCGCACGGGCCAGGGGCCGTACACGTGCAGCACGGCCAGGGGCACGCCCAGGGCCAGCCCCAGGAGCATGGCCCCCGCGATGAGGCCTGCGGTCCAGACCACGCCGCCCAGCATGTAGGGCAGGGCCTCGCGGGTGGCGGTATAGGCGACGGTGAAATCCATGGGGTCCTTCTGTCAGCTCTGGCAGCTCTGGCAGCTCTGGGCCGGGCCCGGAAACGACCGAAAGGCCCCGGCGCTTGTCCCGGAGCCTTTCGGTTTGATTTCCAGATACTTAAGAACTAGTCGATGTCGTACTTCTTCTTCAGCTCAACCCAGTAGGGATCGGCCATGAGCAGCTTCAGGCCGTCGTTGAGCTTCTTCAGCAACTCGGCGTCGTCCTTGCGCACGGCGTAGCCGTAGTTTTCCGGGGCGGCGTCAAAGGTGCCGGCGACCTTCATCTTCGCGTCCTTCTTCAGGACTTCCTTGGCGATGGTGCTGTCCATGCCCGAGCCGTCGATGCGGCCGATGGGCAGGTCCTGCATGGACAGGTCCGTGGAGTCATACTGCACGAGCTTGAATTTCATGCCCGGCTTCTTGGCCAGCTCTTCCAGGTACTTGGCGGTGACGGTGCCGCGCTGCACGCCGATCTTCTTGTTGGAGGACAGCATCTGCTCCAGGGTGGCCTTGTTGTCGGCCTTGACCACCAGGACCTGGGTGACCTTGTAGTAGGGGTCGGAGAAGTTGACGCGCTGGGCGCGCTCGGCGGTGGCGCTCATGCCGGAGGCGATCATGTCGATCTTCTTGGCCTCCAGCGCGGGGATGATGGCCGACCACTCGACAGGCTGGTGCTTGACCTTGAAGCCCATCTTCTTGCCGATCCACTCCACGGCCTCGACGTCGAAGCCCACGGTCTTGCCTTCCTTGTTGACAAAGGCGTAGGGCGGGAAGCCGCCGCCGTCGATGCCGTTGACCAGGACCTTCTCCTCAACCACGGCGGGCTTCTCAGCGGCCTTCTCGGGTGCCTTCTCAGGAGCCTTCTGGCAGCCGCCCAGGACCAGGCCCAGCGCCAGCACGGCGAACAGAACCAAACGTTTCATGACATCCCCTTTTTCTGGAACACAGTTTTCGCAACTCCCCAAAGCGCGGTCCGCCTCCGGGGCAGCCAATTCGTATCCTGGCGCTTAACAGACTGCGCCCCCGCAGGCAAGAACCGGCAGCATGGCGGGCCGGGCGGAGCAAAGAGAACGGCGGCCCAGGGCCGCCGCTTGTCTTGCTGATCGCTGCTGCGCGGCGCGGCTAGGAGCCCTTGAAGCGCACGCCCTGGTACCTGGCGTCAAGCTCCTTCTTCAGGGCCGCCTGGTCGCCGTTGCCGAAAACCCGCAGCACCACGTAACGCTGGCCGGGTGCGGCCTTGTCGTTGGAGGAGAGGATGCTCTGCAGGCGGAAGCCGTGCTCGCGGACGATGTCGGCCACTTCACGGATGGAGCCGGGGCGGTCATCCACGGGCAGGCTGACGCGCACGCCGCCGCGCCGGGCGCCGGTGATCTCCACCAGGACGCGGTACATGTCGCGGTCGGAGATGATGCCCACGAGCTTGCCGTTCTCCACCACCGGCAGGCAGCCGATGTTGTTGTCGTAGAGCGCCATGGCCGCCTCCTCCACCGGGGTTTCCGGAGAGGTGGTCAGCACCTTGGGTTTCATGATCTCGCTGGCCTTGGTCTTGGCCAGGAGGTAGTTGAGCTCGAAGATGTCCAGGCTGGTGCCCTTGGAGGGCGAATACTGCTTGATGTCGCGGTCGGAGATGACCCCCAGGAGCACGCCATCGGTGGCCACGGGGATGTGCTTGACCTTCTTCTCGCGCATGAGGTTGATAACCTCGGAAATGCTGGCCTCTGCCCCGACGCTGAACACGGGCGCGGCCATCCAGTCCTTCACAAGCATGGGAATTCCTCCGTTGTGCTATACGCCGAGATACGCGGCCTTGACGTGCTCGTCGTTGAGCATGTCCTGCCCCTTGCCTGCCATGGTCACCTTGCCGGTCTCCAGCACGTAGGCCCTGTCCGCGATGGCCAGGGTCTGCCGCACGTTCTGCTCCACGATGAGCACGGTCTTGCCCTCCTGCCGGATGCGCTTGATGATCTCGAAGATCTCGCTCACCAGGATCGGGGCCAGACCGAGGGAAGGTTCATCGAACATGATGACTCTGGGCAGGCCCATGAGCCCGCGCCCGATGGCCAGCATCTGCTGCTCGCCGCCGGAGAGCGTGCCGGACTGCTGCCTGCGGCGCTCGCTCAGGCGGGGGAACAGGGAGAAAACCATCTCCTTGGACTCCTTGCGTTTGAGCTTGGCCTGGCCGCGCAGGGAGCCCATGTCCAGATTCTCCTCCACGGTCATCTCCACGAAGAGCCTGCGCGCCTCGGGCACGTGGGCGATGCCCAGGGTGATGAGGTCGTAGGGCTCCATGGTGTGCAGGGCCTGGCCGTCCAGGATCACCTCGCCGGCCTTGGGACGCAGGAGCCCGGAGATGGTGCGCAGCGTGGTGGACTTGCCCGCGCCATTGGCCCCGATGAGCGCCACGATCTCCCCTGGCTCCACCTGGAAGGACACGTCCCAGAGCACCTGGACGTCGCCGTAGTATACGTTGATGTTTTTTATTTCCAGCACTTACGCCTCCGCACCGAGATAGGCTTCGACAACAAGGGGGTTGGACCGGATCTCCGCCGGATTGCCCTCGGCGATCTTCTGCCCGTAATTCAGCACCACGATGCGGTCGGAGATGGACATGATGACCTTCATGTGGTGCTCGATGATCATGATGGTGATGCCCTGCGCCTTGATGCCCCGGATGATGTCGATGGAGACGTCCAGCTCCGCCGGGTTCAGGCCCGCGAAGGACTCGTCGAGCAGGATCATCTCGGGCTTGGTGGCCAGGGCCCGGGCGATCTCCAGGCGCTTGCGCATGCCGAGCGGCAGGCCCTTGGAGATGACGTCCCTGTCGTCGATGAGGCCGGTGAACTCCAGCACCTCCATGGCCAAATCCACGGCCTCGGCCCTGGTCTTGGTGCGCAGGAATGCGGAGGCAATGACGTTGTCGAGCACGCTCATGCGCTGCAAGGGCTTGACCACCTGGAAGGTGCGCGCCAGGCCCAGCTTGCAGACCACGTGCGGCTGGAGCCCGGAGATTTTCTGGCCCTTGAAGCTCACCGTGCCCAGCGTCGGCTTGTAGAAGCCGTTGACGCAGTTGAACAGGGTGGTCTTGCCGGCGCCGTTGGGGCCGATCAGCGCCAGGATCTCGCCCTTCTCCACGCCGAAGCTGACGCCGGAGAGGGCGGCCAGGCCGCCGAAGAACATGGACACGGAGTTGACTTCAAGCAGGGACATTATGCTGGCACCTCTTTCTTGAAGAGTCGTTTGATCTTCGGGAAGTCACCCACCAGGCCGTTGGGCAGGAAGATGATGATCACGATCAAAAGGACGCCGAAGAGCGTCTGGTAGCCCGTGCCGATGACCGGCAGGGAGCGGATCCATTCCGCCAGGATGACCATGATCATGGCCCCGACCCAGGGGCCGAAGAACGTCGCCACGCCGCCCACCATGACCACCATGATCATGACGATGGAGATGTCGCCAAGCGAGAAGACGATCTGCGGGTCGATGTAGCCCATGTAGTTCATGTAAAACGCGCCGGTGAACCCGGTGATCACCGCGCTGATGGTCAGCGCGATGGTCTTGTACAGGGTGGTGTTGATGCCCAGCGACTCGGCCGCGTCCTGGTCCTCGCGGATGGCCACGAAGTAGTAGCCCCAGCGCGAGGCCATGATCTGCTTGATCAGGAAGTAGGTGCCCAGGGCCAGCGCCAGGATGACGTAGTAGTACGGGTCCTTCTCCACCCAGGTGCGCCGGATGAGCACGCCCAGGTTGCCCTGGGTCAGGTCCACCAGGTTCTCCGCGATGATGCGCAAAAGCTCGCCGATGGCCAGGGTGGCCAGGACGAAGTACGGCCCGCGCAGGCGCAGGACGATGAAGCCCATGACCAGGGCCAGGGCGGCCACGCACGGGATGCTGAGCAGGAAGCCGAACCACGGGGAGGCCTCGAAGTGATGGGCCAACAGCCCGGCGCAGTAGGCGCCCATGCCGAAGAAGGCCGCATGTCCGAAGGAGACCTGGCCGCAAAAGCCGCCGAGCAGGTTCCAGGCCATGCCCGCCGTGGCCCACATGAGGGCCAGGATGAGGATGTGCACGCCATAGGAGCTTAAGCCCACATGGGGCAGCACGAGCAGGACGCCGATGAGCAGCAAGAGGATGTATTTCTTGTTCATTTGCCAAGCTTCCGTCTTTTGAGCAGGGAGGCGACGCCGCCGGGGAGGAACACCAGGGCGGCCACGAACACGACGAAGCGTCCGGCAGGGGCCCAGCCCATGCCCACGTAGGTTGCGGTCATGGACTCGAACACCCCCAGCAGCAGGCCGCCCAGGATGGCCCCGATGGTCGAGCCCAGGCCGCCCAGGATGGTGATGACGAAGGCGATCAGCGTGAACTGCGAGCCGAGCGCCGGGAACAGGTAGTAGATGGGGATGAACAGGCAGCCCGCTGCCGCCACCAGCGCCGACCCAAGGCCGAAGGTGATGACCCGCATCCAGCCCACGTGCACGCCCATGAGCATGGCCGCGTCGCGGTCCTGGGCCGTGGCCCGGATGGACTTGCCGGTGTCGGTCTTGGCCAGGAAGAACCACAGCATGACGGTGATGATCACCGAGAGCATGAAGGACACCACCCAGGGCAGCGAGAAGGACAGCTCCACCGGGGCGTCGCTCCACAGGTCGGTCAGGTACCAGACCGTGGAGGCGTAATCCACGGGGATGGACCGGTAGTCGGAGGTGAAGAACAGGGTGGCCAGATTCTGGAGCACCATGCCGATGCCCACGGTCAGGATGACCTGGTTGTGGGGCAGGATGGACTCCACCCGGAGCACCGGGTTCACCAGATACTTTTGCAGTCCCATGCCGAACACGAACAAGAGCGGCGGGACGATCAGCAGGGAGAGGTAGGGGTCGATGCCAAACAGCGTGAACAGCCAGAAGGCTGCGTACATAGCCACCATCATCAGCTGGCCGTGCGTGAGGTTGATGATCTTCATGACGCCCAGGATGAGCGTCATGCCGATTCCGATCAGGGCGTATAGACCGCCCAGGAGCAACCCCGACACCAGCGTTTGCAGGAATACTTCAGTCTGAACCCACATCGCCCCTACTCTCCCTTATGATTCTGTGTTGCACCGTGAGCTATTTCCGATCCCGCCAGCGGGGGATGGGGTAGATGTAGTTGGCGCTGGCGATCCGCTTCGGCCAGATGGCCTGATGCTCGCCCTTGATGACCTGGCGGACCAGGGTCTCCATGAAGTTCTGGTTCTGGAAGCCTTCCTTGTCCTGGAACTGGATGGGGCCGAAGGCCGTCATCAGCTTGGTGGCCTTGAGCGCCTTGTTGATGTCCTCGGGCTTCATGGAGGCGGCGCGTTCCAGCACGTCCTTCAGCAGGTAGGTCATGGCGTAGGCCTCGGCCCCGTGGTAGGACGGGTAGTTGCCGTGCTTGGCCTTGTACTTCTCCGCAAACTCCTTGGCGCCGGGGTAGCTCACCTGGGGGCTCCAGAGGGTGGCGGTGACCACGTACTCGGCGGCCTCCTTGGCGTTGCCCACGAACTCGGGGATGTCGAAGCCCGCGGCGCCGCCGGCGAACAGCTTGGAGTCGATGCGCAGTTCCTTGATCTGGCGCATGAGCAGGGCGGCGTCCATGACGTAGGAGACCATGTAGATGACGTCGGGGTTGGCGGCCTTGACCTTGGACAGGATGGGCTTGAAGTCCACCGCGCCCTTCTCGTACTTCTCCTTCATCAGCACCTTCATGCCCGCCTTGGCGGCCTGCTTCTCCATGTCGTCGGCGCCGGAGGTGCCGAAGTCGGAGCTCTCGTACAGGATGGCCACGCTCTTGGGCTTCACCACTTCATTGAGGAAGCTCATGAGGCCAACGGCGTAGTAGGCGTTGGAGGGGCAAATGCGGTAGACGTAGCGGTACTTCTGCTGGGTGATGTCGTCCGCCGCGCCGGTGACGACTACGTAGGGGACCTTGCGCTCTTCGGCCACGGCGGCCACGGCCTTGGAGCAGGAGGAGGAGTATTCGCCGAAGACGATGGGCTGCTTCTTCACGTCGATAAGCTTCTCGGCGATGGACCGGGCAATCTCGGGCTTGCCTTGGGAATCCTCGAAGTTCAGCACCAGCTTCTTTTTCTTGATGCCGCCCTTGGCGTTGATCTCCTCGACGGCGATCAGGTAGGCCTTCTGCTCAATCTCGCCGAACTTGGCCTGCTGCCCCGTGAGCGGCAACGGGATGGACAGCTCGATGGTGCCCTGCGCCAGGGCCGCCACCGACCATCCAAGGCACAGCGCCAGTACGAAAAATAAGACACCGGGGTATTTGCGCATGGATCATTCCTCCCTACAGGTTACGGAACAAAGCACAAGAATAGTTGCGGCTTCCGTACCATAACCACATTCCCGTAGCAACCCCCAATTCTCAGATCACCCGCTTGAGCGGCGCTGAAATCCTATTATTCCGACTGTCTTTATCTGATATTCCAGACGGGTGAGCACTCAGCAGCGCAAAAACTCCACCACGGACACCTGTTTTACGTATTACATCCTGTCCCAAAGTGCCTGCCACAGGCTAGACCCATGGGCAAAGAAGGGCTAAGGACAGAAAATTTCCGCAGCGCCGAAGCCTCGTCCACATCCGGCGCTGGACATCCCACGGAGCCGCCCCGGCCCCGGCGGACGAACAAAGGAGCGCATGAAATCCTTTTTTTCCTGGTCCATCCGCACGCACCTGCTCCTGCTCGTGCTTGCCGCCACCATACCCGCCCTGACCCTTGTCTGGTGGAGCGGCCAGGAGCTGCAGCGTTCAGCCGTGGAAAAAGCCCAGGAGGCCACCCATCGGCTGGTCCAGGGCATGGCCGACGACCTGGAGCAGGTGGAGGAGAACGCGCGCGTGCTCCTGACCACCCTCTCCAATGTGCCCTCCATCCGGAAAATGGACAAGAAAGCCTCCACCGAGCTATTGACCAAGCTGCACAAGCTGCACCCGCGCTACGCCAACCTCTCGCTCATCAGCCTCGACGCCCATGTCTACGCCCTGTCCATCCCCTTCACGGGCGTGGTGGACGTGTCGGAGCGCAAATATTTCAAGGATGTCCTGCGCACCCGCGAGTTCTCCGTGGGCGAGTACGCCGTCAGCTACACCACCAAGCGCCCGGTGCTGCACTTCGCCCACCCCGTGTTCGGGGAATCGGGCGAGCTGGTGGGCGTGCTCGGGGCCACCTTTGATCTCACCTCCCTGGCCCAGGCCTTCGACGCCGCAGGCCTGCCCGAGGGCTCGGCCATGTCCCTGTCCGATTCGCGCGGGGTGCGCCTGTTCCGCTACCCCGACCCGGCCAGATGGATCGGCCAGCAGGAACCCCTCAGCCTCTGGGAGACGCTGACCAGCCTGGACGAGGAGGGCCTCGCCGTGGCCGCCGGAGCGGACGGGGTGCGCAGGCTGTACGCCATGAAGCGCCTGCGCCGGGACAAGGACGACCCCTCGTTTCTGCTGGCCCGGGTGGGCATCCCCGAGGACAAGGCCCTGGGCGAGGCGAGAGCCATCCAGGCGCGCAACATCACCCTCACCTGCGCGGTGGGGCTCTTGACCGCAGTGCTGGCCTGGGTGCTCGGACATTTCATCATCATGCGCCGCATGCACCTGCTCATGGCCACGGCCAAGCGCCTGGGCCAGGGCGACCTCAGGGCGAGAAGCGGCCTGGGCCACCAGGAAGGCGAGCTGGGCATGCTGGCCGAGGCCTTCGACAACATGGCCATGGACATGGACGTGCGCGAGGCCGAGCGCGTGGAGTTCGAGCAGAAGCTCCGGCACCAGGCCCTCTATGACCATCTGACCGGCCTGGCCAACCGCTCCCTGGCCGTGGACCGCATCCAGCAGGCCCTGGAGCGCTTCAAGCGGCGCGACGACATCTTCTACGCCGTGGTGGCCATGGACCTGGACCGCTTCAAGGTCATCAACGACAGCCTCGGCCACGCCTTTGGCGACAAGGTGCTGGAGGGCGTGGCCCGGCGCATCGTGAACACCCTGCGGGGCCTGGACACCGTGGCCCGCTTCGGCGGCAACGAGTTCATCCTGCTCCTGGAGGAGCTGGCCACCCCGGGCGAAGCCATCCGCATCATCAAGCGCCTGCGCCTGGCCATCATGGAGCCCATGGAGATCGACGGGCGCGAGGTGCAGACCTCGGCCAGCTTCGGCATCGTGCTCTCGCCCAACACCTTTGAGCGGGCCGAGGACCTCCTCCAGAGCACGGCCATCGCCCTGCACACCGTCAAGGCCAGCGGCCGGGGCCGGTTCAAGGTCTTCACCCCGCGCATGCTGGAGCATGCCCAGGAGCGCATGACCCTGGAGCAGGAGATGCGCCAGGCCCTGGAAAGAGACGAGTTCGTGGTGCACTACCAGCCCATCTGGGACCTCTCCAGCACGGACATGGTCGGCTTCGAGGCGCTGGTCCGCTGGCAGCACCCGCAGCGCGGGCTGGTGGGGCCGGGTTCGTTCATCACCCTGGCCGAGGAGACCGGCATCATCCTCGAACTGGGGCGGCTGGTGCTGGAGCGCGCCTGCAGGGACCTGGCCTCCTGGCGCGAGAGCGACCCCTCGGCGCGCAGGCTGTTCATGGCCGTGAACCTGTCCAACAAGCAGTTCATGCAATTTTCGCTGGTGGAACAGGTGGCGGGCATCCTGGAGTCCTCGGGCCTGCCGGCCGACCGGCTCAAGCTTGAGATCACCGAGTCGAACATCATGGTCAACGCCGAAAGCGCCCTGGTCATGCTCCACCGGCTGAAAGCCCTGGGCGTGCAGATCAGCATCGACGACTTCGGCACCGGCTACTCGTCCCTGTCCTATCTGCAGCGCTTCCCGGTGGACACCCTGAAGGTGGACCGCAGCTTCGTGAGCCGCCTTGGGCTCGACCCGGAAAACCACGAGATCGTGCGGGCCATCGTGGCCCTGGCCCACAGCCTGGGCCTGAACGTGGTGGCCGAGGGCGTGGAGGAGAGCGGGCAGGCGGTGATGCTGCACAAGCTCGGCTGCGAATGCGTGCAGGGCTTCTTCTTCTCCAGGCCGCTGGTGCACGCCCACGCGGAGGAAGCCATCGGGCGCATGCCCGAGCGCTA
>CAZXZF010000063.1:0-11760 GCA_964645095.1 uncultured Desulfocurvus sp.
GGTCCACGGGCCAGGCCGGGCGGTAGATGCGGTCGCTCATGAGCGCGTCGAAGACATCGGCCACGGCGGCCAGGCGGCCGTAGACGTGGATGTCCTCACCGGCCAGCCCCGCAGGATAGCCGGTGCCGTTGAAGCGCTCGTGGTGGTGCAGGGAGATGGTGGCTGCGGCCTTGAGCATGGGCCGCTGCGAGGACTTGAGGATCTCGTAGCCTATGGCCGGGTGGGTCTGGATGAGCACCATCTCCTCGGGCGTGAGCAGGCCGGGCTTGTTCAGCACGCTGTCCGGGATGCCCAGCTTGCCCACGTCGTGCATGGGCGCGGCCAGGCGCAACAGGTCGGCCTCGACCTCCGGCAGCCCGTACTTGCGGGCCAGGATGTACATGTACTCGGCCACGCGGCGCACGTGGTTGCCGGTCTCGTGCGAGCGCCACTCGATGGTCTCGCCCAGGGTGTGGATGATCTCGCGCTGGGTGTCCTCGACTTCCTTGTTCAGGTGCAGGTTGTCAAAGGCGATGGACACGTTGGCGAAGAATATCTCCACCAGCTGGCGGTCCAGGTCCGAGAGCGGCGCGTAGCCCTCCAGGTAGATGACGCTCTCCGAGCCGTTGCGGCTGCGGAAATAGCCGACGTAGCGCTTGCCGTCGAAGAACAGGCTGGAGCGCTCCTTCACGGCCTTGATGACCAGGGCGTGCACATCGGTTGGCAGGACGTCCGCGACGTTCTTGCGGATGTAGGCCTGGAACTCGCCCGTGGCGGCCAGGATGTTGAACTGGCCCATGTGGTTCACGGCGGCGAAGCCCGAGGCCTGGCAAACGATGGCGTTTCTGTGCAGGGACAGGATGGAGGTGATCTGGGTCAGCACCCCGGTCGAAAATTTCTCCAGGGATTGCAGCTCGAAGATGTTCTCCGAGGCCTCGATGATCTTCTCCAGGCCCCGGCGGTTGGCCTCGATGGTGGCGATGTCGCAGCTGGTGCGCAGGGCCGAGACGATGGTGGTGATGAGCTTCTGGGCCGTCAGCTCGGTCTTTTCCTTGTAGTCGTTGATGTCGTACTCGACGATGACGCGCTCTTCCGGGGCCTGGCCCGGCTGGCCGGTGCGCAGGATGATGCGCACGAAATGGTTTTTCATCACCTCGCGGATGTACTGCACGAGCTTGAGCCCCGTGTCGTTCTCCTCCATGACCACGTCAAGCAGGATCACCGCAATGTCCGGGTTCGCGGCCATGACCTCCCGCGCCTCCTGCCCGGTGTAGGCGGACAAAAACTGCAGCGGGCGGCCCTTGTACTTGAAGCCGGAGAGCACCAGCCGGGTCACGTCATGGACCTCGGCCTCATCATCGACCACGAGAATCTTCCAGGTGCCGTTGGGCATGGGGGAGCAGGCGCCTTCAGGCGCCATGGGCTTGGGCGCCTCGTCCTGGAAGAGCAGTTCGTCGTCGGTGCGTGTGCTCATTGCGTCCTCGATATTTCAAGCGGGACATCCAGGGTGAAGGTGGTCCCCTGGCCTGGGAGACTCTCACAGCGCACCGTGCCCTCAAGCCGCTGGGTCACGATGTTGTAAAGGATGTGCAGGCCAAGGCCCGTTCCTCCGCGTCCTCGCTTGGTAGTGTAGAATGGCTCAAAAATTTTGTCCAGGTGCTCTGGGGCGATGCCCTTGCCGTCATCGCTGAAGACCAGGCGCAGGCGACCCTGGTCCTGCGTGATGCCGACGGCGATGCGCCCGGTCTGGCCCTCATCATAGGCGTGCAACAGGGCGTTCAGCACCAGGTTGGTCAGGATCTGGGAATACGCGCCGGGGTAGGAGTCGATCTCAAGCTCCGGGGGGCAGGCAAGCTCCACCGTGACGGCGGTCTTCTTCAGATGCGGCTTGAGCGAGAGCAGCACCTCCTCCAGGTAGTCGCGCAGGCCGAACCTCCGGCGCTCCTCGGTGGAGCGGTCCACGGCCACCTGCTTGAAGCTGCGGATCAGGTCCGAGGCCCGGCGCAGGTTCGAAAGGATCATGCGCGTGGACTCGTCGCACATGGTCAAGAAGGCCTCCAGCCTGGAGCGCTTGAGTTCGCCGCTCCGGTATTCCTCCAGCATGATCCTGGTCTTGGCCTCCAGGTGCGAGGCCGCAGTGACGCCGATGCCGACCGGGGTGTTGATCTCATGCGCCACGCCCGCCACCAGCCCGCCAAGGGAGGCCATCTTCTCCGACTCCACCAGCTGCTTGTGCGTGCGGTTCAGCTGCTCCAGGATCTCCTTGAGCTCCAGGTTGGCCTCCTCCAGCTGCCGGGTGCGCTCCTGCACGCGCTGCTCCAGGCTCTCGTTCAGGCGCTGAATCATCTTCTCGGATTCCCTTTGCGCCGTGATGTCGCGGGAGAAGCTGGCCAGCTGCCGGGGCGTGCCGTCGCTGTCCTGGATGGGATAGATGGTGATGGCGTAATAGAACCCGTCGCGCTCCTCCTCAAAGGTGCGCGGGCTTCTGGTGCGCACGGCCTCGCGGGTTTGCAGCCTGCGGGTCTCGGCGGCGTTGGGCGAGAGGTGGTCGTAGATGTAGTGGCCGGTCATGTCCTCCGGGTTAAGCCCGCGCCGCCTGGCCCCGTGCTCGTTGATGGCCAGGATGACGCCCTCGACGTCCATGAGGATGGCCGAGTCCGAGGTGGCGTTGAACAGGGCGCGGATGCGCGCCTCGCTCTCGCGCAGCTCCTCCACGGCGCGCTTGCGCTCGGTGACGTCGGACATGAGGCCGTCGATGCGCACGAGGTTGCCGTCGGCGTCGCGCACGGCCTGGGCAATGAGCGACCCCCAGATGAGGCTGCCGTCCTTCTTGCGCATGGCCATCTCCATGCCGGTAACGGCCCCGGTCTCGGAGAGCACCCGCAGGAACCTGGCCCGGCCCAGGGGATAGGCATAGACCTGCTTGCCGATGTCCGTGACCTGGGCCACCAGCTCCTCGGCCGTATCGTAGCCCAGGATGCGGGCCAGGGCCGGGTTGGCGACGATGAAGCGGCCGTCCGGCGTGGTCTGGAAGATGCCCTCGGGCGCGGACAGGAAGATGCCCCGATAGTTCTCCTCGGCCTTGCGCAGGGCCTCCTCCACGCGTCGGCGCTCGCCTATCTCCAGCTCGCGCAGGCGGATGGTCTCTTTCAGCTCCTCGGCGTGGCGGGTGAGCAGGCGTTCGCGCTCGATGTGGTAGTCGATGCGGCGCACCATCTCGTCCGGGGTGATGCGCATCTCGGCCAGCATGCTGCCGTAGACATCGCTCAAGACCCTGGTCTCCTCCACGGTGAAGACCCCGGCCTTGCCCAGGGCCTTGTGGGCTGCGGCCGCGCCGACCACCCCGGAGAAGGTCTTCTCCACCTCGGCGTAGAGCGCGGCCAGCATGGTCACGGAGATGCTCGTGCGGCCAAAGAGGGCAAGGGTGCGCATGCTCCCGAGGATGATCTCCTGCACCTCGGCCCTGGGCATGTACTCCCTGAGCGTGCGCTCCATGAGCCGGCACTTGTCCGCCAGGTCGATGCCCGCCTCCGCCTGCGGTCCGGCCTGGCGCTCGCGCACGGCGGTCTGGCCCGTGAACTCGCCCAGCACGGCCAGCTCCTCGCGGGACTGGCGGCTGTGCAGGCTGACCAGGACGTACAGGCCCACGTTGAAGGCCAGGGTCCAGAACACCGAGTGGCTCACCGGGTCCAGGCTGGTCAGGCCGAAGAGGGACTCGGAACGCAAAAAGGACAGCCCGAACAGGCCGCTTTGCACCGGCCCGTCCCAGATGTCGCCGCTCTTGGACATGGCTGGCAGAAGCATGGTGTGCATCCAGAGCACAAACCCGGCGGAGAGGCCCGCCAGGGCCCCGGTCCTGGTGCCGCCGCGCCAGAAGATGCCGCCCAGGATGGCCGGGGCGAACTGCAGCACCGCCCCGAAGGCGATGATGCCGATGTTCACCAGGATGTAGGACTCGCCCACGGCCTGTTCGAACCAGTAGGACACCAGGACGAGGAAGGCCACGCAGCACCAGCGGCATTGCAGCAGGCGGCGCTTCAGGAAGCCCAGGACCGGCACCCGTTCGATGAATGGCAACAGCACGTGGTTGGTCAGCATCACCGCGTTGGTCATGGACGAGACCATGACCATGCTCATGGCTGCGGAGAAGCCGCCCAGGAAGACCAGGAGCGCCAGCCCGGCCTGGCCGTGCAGGGCGGGCAGCCCCAGCACGTAGACGTCGGCCCGGGACGGGTCCAGCCCGGCGGCGATGCCGGCAGCCGCAATGGGCACCACGAAGGCGTTGATGACCAGCAGGTACAGCGGGAAGACCCAGGTGGCCGTGCGGATGTGGTTTTCGTTGGAGTTCTCCACCACGGCCAGGTGGAACTGGTGCGGCAGAAACAGGATGGCCGACATGGACAGGAGCAGATAGCTGGCCCAGAGGACATAGGGCGAGTTCCCATCCCCTCCGCCAGTCCCGCCAAGGGACAGGATGGTCGCCAGGCGGTCCGGCGGCAGGCTGACCAAAAGGTCGGCCAGGCCGTCATGCAGGCCGTACACAGCGAACAGGCCCACGCTGACCAGGGCCACCAGCTTGATCACGGCCTCGGCGGTGATGGTGGCGACCATGCCGGGGTGGCGGTCTGTGGGGTCCATGCGCCGCACGCCGAGCAGGATGGTGTAGGTGATCATGAGCACCATCACCAACGGCCCGACGAAGTCCAGCAGGGGCGAGGCGCCCCCGGCCACCAGGGAGAAGGTGGTGATGACGCTTCTGAGCTGCAGGGCCACGTAGGGCACGCTGCCCAGGAAGGCCACGGCCGTGGCCAGGGCCGCGATGCGGTGGCTCTTGCCGTAGCGTGCGGCCAAAAGGTCGGCGATGCTCGTGATGTGGAAGCTCGACTTGATGCGCACAAGCTTGCGCAAGAGCAGCCACCACAGGGCGGCGGTAATGGTGGTGCCGATGTAGACGCTCAGGAACATGAGGCCCGAGCCCACGGCCTTGCCCACCGAGCCGTAGAAGGTCCAACTGGTGCAGTAGGTGGCCAGCGACAGGGCGTAGACCAAAGCATTGTCCGTCACCGGACGGCCCGCTTCCGAGCGGCGCTCGGCCCATCTGGCCAGGATGAACAGGCAGCTGATGTAGCCCGTCAGCAGCAGCAGCACCAACAGCGGGCTAAACATCGCCGCCGCCGCTGTGCTTTGGGCCTGCGCCGACGCCCTGTCCTTCGGCGCTCTGCGCTCCTGATCCGAGGCCGTTCAGCGCAGGCCCGCCCGATTCAGGAAGCTCCGTGGGCTCGGCGTCATCGCCGCTGGCCCCATGCGCGACCAGGAACAAGAGCGCGATGGCCAGGCCCCAGGCCGTGAACAGCCAGCCAAACAGGCTTTCCGGCGCGGGGATGGACAAAAGCGGCCAGTTGAAGACCAGCAGGAGCGCGACAAAGATGAACAGGGAAAGGCCGGGCTTGCCGAACGGCAGCTTCATCCCCCCCCCTTTGCCTGCGGATTTTATGCACGACGCCGAACTTTACCATGTTGCCTACGCGTTTGGGAGCAATTGCGCAACCATGGGCGACAAGTTTGCGTAGTATCGCCGGGGCTGGCCCGGACGGCCTTCTGCGGCTCACCGTGCGCACTCACGCCCGGCCCGGCCGCAGGCCGGCTACCTGACGGACCAGAGCAGGCGGCGGCCCTTGCGGGTCAGGAGCCCCAGGGGCAGGCCCCGGAAGTACAGCCCCACCAGATTGCCCGTGCCGGGCAGGTCCAGGCTGCGCCCGGAGAGCAGGTCCAGGATGGGCTGGGGTTCGTCCACGTCCAGGCGCTGGGCCGGGGCGAGCTCGCCCGCCGGGGGCAGGAGCAGCCGCGCGCGCGGGTCGGGCCGGAAGTGCCCGGCCGAGGCCGAGCCCAGGGCCAGGCCCTGCCAGCGCAGTCCCGGGCTGCGGCCCAGCAGGTCCAAGGCCTGTTGGTGCAGAAAATAGACCTTCCCGCCAAAGTCGCGCACCTCGCCCGGCGGCAGGTTGCCCGGATGAAGCGGCCCGGCTGCGGCGAGTTCCTTGGCCGACAGCACGCGCCCGCCAAGCTCCTTGGCCAGCGCCCCCTTGTCCCCATCCCCGTATGCATCCCTGCCTGCATCCAGCGCCGGGTCGTCCCGCTTGACGAAGCGCGCCAGGAAGAAGCCCTGGCCCTGGCCGCCGGGCTCGGGCCCGGCCCCCTCGCCTGCGCCGTTGCCGTCCGTTGCCGGGTCTGATTTCTTGTCAGATTTCGTCCCGCCCACGCGCAGCACGCCGTCCAGGCCGGGCAGGGCCGGTTCGCGCCGGGCGAAGCCCGCAGGCGCGGGCAGGGGCGAGAGGGTGAGGGGCAGCGTTTCAAGGGCCCAGGCGGCCTGCTCCTCGTTCTCGCGCACGTGGGTGGTACAGGTGGAGTACATGAGCGTTCCGCCGGGCCTGAGCAGCGTGGCTGCGCGCGCCAGCAGCGTGCGTTGCAGGCGCACCAGGGTCTCGGCCTTTTCCGGGGTCCACAGGGTCAGCACCAGCGGGTTCTTGTCCGCCGTGCCCCAGCCGCTGCACGGCGGATCGAGCAGGATGCAGTCCAGGCTTTCCGGGGGCAGGGGCAGGTGCTGGGCCTCGCCCCCGGCAGTGGCCACATTGGCCGCGTTCATGCGCCGCAGGTTCTGGCGCAGGGTGGCCAGGCGCTCGCGCGAGGCCTCTGCGGCCAGCACGAAGCCCTCCGGCCCCACGGTCAGGGCCAGGATGCCGGTCTTGCCGCCGGGGCTTGCGCACATGTCCAGGCAGAGGTCGCCGGGCAGGGCGCCCAAAAGGGCCGGGGGCAGCATGGACGAGCGGTCCTGGATGTAGATGAGCCCGAAGCTTGCGGCCAAAGACGAGCCCAGGGGGAAGGGCTCTTTGGTGAGCCTGCGCGCGCTTTCGAGGAACGGCTCGGCCTCGAAGGCGAAGCCCTGGGCCGAGAGCAGCGCCTCCACCAGGGGGGCCTGGCGGGACGTGGTGGTGATGCGGAAGCTGCGGGCCGGGCCCGTCTGATCCGCCGGAGTCGCCCGGCTCGTCGGGGTCGTCTGATTCATCGGGCGGGCATAGCCCGCGGCAGGGGGGCTTGGCAATGTCTGGCCGGGCGGGCGGGAGCAGCTTCGCGTGCTTCCTTCATACGCTTCGGCATACGCTTCGGCATGCGCTTCTGGCACCTGCCGGCTTCTGGCACCTGCTTCCGGCGGCCACGTCAGCCGCCCGCGACAGCCAACCGCGCCTGCCCCGCACTGCTCCCGCGCGCTGTGGCCATGCGCCATGGCGCGGACCTGCCTCCCCTTTGGCGCCCGCCGTGCCGGGGGACGGGGCAAGGTTTCTTTTGCATGCCGCAGGCGTTGGTGCTATTGGCCGAGGACATAAATCGGCGCATTCGCCGGAAGAGCCAACATCTTTCCCCCGTATCTGAGGAGGAGCAAAAATGTCTTTCAAACGTTTTTCAGCCCTGCTGCTGCTCGCGGCCCTGATCAGCCTGCCCGTGCTGGCGCTGTCCCAGGGTGCGCGCTCCTTTGCCGTGCTGCCCTTCAAGATCAACGGCGACAAGTACCAATACATGGGCAAGGGCGCGCAGACCATGCTGGCCTCGCGGCTGGCCTGGCCGGGCTATTTCGAGGCCGCGCCCGCAGCCAGCATCGAGCGCGCCGGCGCCCGCTTTCCCGCAAATCCTGCCGAGGCCCAGACCATCATGGGCCTGGTGGGCTCGGAATACCTCATGGCCGGAAGCATCGACTTCAAGGACACGCAGGCCAGCGTGACCCTGAACGTCTGGGACCGCAAGGGCCAGAGCTGGACCAAGACGGCCCAGGTGCCGGTTGATGGCCTGGTGCCCGTCCTGGAGCGCCTGAGCACCGAGGTGCGCACCGAGGTCTTCAAGCGCCCCGGCGAGGACGCCAAGACCCTGGAGCGCAAGGAGCAGCGCAAGGAGCAGCAGTCCAAGGTCTCTGTCCCGAAAAATGCCGATTTCGTGGCCGGCGACACGGGGGAAGCGCCAGTCGGCAACGCTGGCGGCCCGGTGCTGAACCCGCAGTTCCGCTACGAGGGCGGCGCCGAGACCCCTGGCCGCTGGCAGAGCCAGAGCCTGCGCTTCGCCTCCGTGGGCCTGGTCGTGGGTGATTTCCAGGGCGACAAGAAAAACCGCGTTGTGATCGCCAGCGCCCACAAGCTCCACGCCTACGAGTATTTTCAGAACACGCTCAAGCCCATAGGCGATATCGACCTCGGCATGCGCATCAAGATCCTGCGCCTGAGCGCCATCGACATCGACCGCGATGGCCGCGCCGAGCTCATTGTCTCGGCCATGAACGACCCCGAGGGCAACGCCGAACCCCGCTCCTTTGTCTTCAGGCTCGTGAACGGGAAGTTCGAGCAGTTCTGCGAGCCGCAGAAGCTGCACCTGAGCGTGGCGCGCACGCCGCCCTCCTTCCAGCCCGTTGTTGTGGGCCAGCGCAAGGGCTTCCACGGCCCCTTTGAGGAGGCCGGGGTGAGCGAGATGAGCTTCACGAACGGCGAGTTCCAGCCCGTGCGCCGGTTGCGCCTGCCCAGCATCGCCAATGCCTTCAACTTCAGCTACCTGCCCGAGGGCAACACGTACAAGATCGTTGTGATCAACGAATACAGCCACATGAAGGTGTACACCCCGGACCTTGAACCCCAGTTCAGCCAGGAGGACGGCTACAACAGCTCCGCCGTGTCTGTGGTCATTGACGAGCGTCTGCCCGGCATGAACACGGGCGTGCGCGACACCGGCGTCGAGGAGTTCTACTACCTGCCCATGCGCATGATCCCCATATCCTTCACCGCCGGAGGCAAGTACGAACTCCTTGTGAACAAGGACATCTCCGTGGCTTCCCAGCTCTTCACCAAATTCCGGCGTTTTTCCCAGGGCGAGGTGCAGTCCCTGTTCTGGGACGGCGTGGGCCTGAGCATGGCCTGGAAGACCCGGCGCATCAAGGGCACCGTGGTCGACCTGGGCGTGGAGGACCTGAAGAACGACGGCAAGAAGCAGCTCATCGTCTGCCTGAAGACCTATTCCGGGGCCATCGACACGAGCAGCGAGAAAACCGTGGTCGTGACCTACGACCTGGATTCCAACAAGTAGCCGCCGTGGCGGGGGGGACGGGCGCGCCCGTCCCCCTGCCGGCTCCCCCGTTGACCCCATGCCCCACCAGCACGCCGACCCCGACAGTTCCCCCCCGGCCGCCCCGGCCCCGCGCCACCAGCCCCTGGTCGTCGCCCCTGAGGAGGCGGGCCAGAAGCTGTTGCAGTTTCTCACCCGGCGCCTACAGGGGGCTGTGCCCGGCTCGGCTCTTTTAAAAGCCATCCGCACGGGCCAGGTGCGTGTGGACGGCGGCCGCAAGCAACCCTTCTTCCGCCTCGCCGCCGGACAGCTGGTGCGCGTGCCGCCCTTCCAGACGGTCCCCGGCCAGCCCCCCCCGGGTCCGGGCGCAGAGCCCGCCCCGGCTCTTGCCCAGGGAGGTGCGCAGCCCCGGCCCGACCCCCTGCCGCTCTCCATCCTCTACCAGGACGCCGGGCTGGTGGCCGTGGCCAAGCCCGCCGGGCTGTGCGCCCACGCAGGCACCCGGCACCCGGACTCCGTGGCCGACCGCCTGAAGGCGCTGTATGCGGGCGCGCCCTTTCTGCCCGTGCTGGCCCACCGCCTGGACAAGGACACCTCGGGCATCCTGCTGGCGGCCAAGAGCTACCTGGAGCTCCGGCGTTTGGGCGACCTCTTTGCCAGCGGCGGGGTGGCCAAGACCTACCTGGCCTGGGTGGACGGCTCCTGGCCCGGCCGCGCCACGGAGCTCCTTGAGGACAGCCTGGAGCGCCTGGACCTGGCAGCGGGCGAGGTGGCCGGGCGCAAGAAGATCGTCCGGGCCGGGCCCGCCCCTGATGGCGACGGCGGCGGCGCAGGCAAGCTGGCCCGGTGCGAGGTCACGCCGCTCTTGCGCAAGCGCGCGGCCACGCTGCTGCAGGTGCGCCTGCTCACGGGCCGCACCCACCAGATCCGCGTGCAGCTCTCCCTGCGCGGGCACCCGGTCATCAGCGACGCGGTGTATGGACGCAAGGTGCGCGGGGTGCCCATGCTGCTCCACGCCCTGTGCTTGCGCCTGCCGGAACGCGTCCTGTTTCTGGCCCCGCCCTGGAGCGGCCCCTTTGCCCTGCCCGAGGCCCTCGTCTCGCGCCTGCGCGAGGCCCTCGAGGCCCTCGGCGCCTGAGCTCCCGGCCAGTCTGGCCCCGTTTTTGCTTGCCACACTGCCAAACACCCGGCCCGGCAAATCCTGCCGCGCCAGAAGGAGCACGCCCATGCGCCGCCTGATCCTGTGCCTGTTCTGCGCCGTCGCCGTTGTCAGCCTCAGCGGCTGCGGCACCATCTACAAAGCCTCGGTGGACGAGCGCGATGTGGGCACCTTCGTGGACGACGGCCGCATCGAGTCCTCGGTGCGCGCGCGCATCATCAATGACTCCGTGGTCAAACTGCGCGACATGAGCGTGAACTCCTATCTGGGCACAGTGTACCTGGTGGGCGAGTTCGACGCCGACCAGCAGAAGATGCGCGCCGTGCGCCTGGCCAGGGAGGTGGACGGCGTGCGCCGCGTCACCATCGTGCCCTTCCAGAAGCGCGAGGACCCCACCTGCGGCGCCGCCGATGACCTGGCCTTGTATGCCAAGATCAAGTCGCGCCTGGTGGAAGACCGGGACGTCTGGTCGACCCAGGTGGACGTGAAGGTGGTGCAGTGCAACGCGGTCATCCTGGGCCTGGTGAAGAGCCAGCGCGACGCCGACCGCATCGTGGCCCACGCCAATGCAGTGCAGGGCGTGTACACGGTGCAGAACTACATCCGCATCATAAAGTAACGCCACAGTCCGTCGATACGACAGGCATGAACAGCGCAGACCGCACTCCACGGGCCCTGGCCCTGCTGGCCCTGCTGCTCCTGGCTGCGGCCCTGGGCGGCTGCGCCCCGGCGCACATCGCGCCCGAGCCCCTGCCGGGCCTGGGCCAGGGCCAGGGCAGCCGGAGCCCGGTGGTGGCGGCGGCGCGTTCGCTCACGGGCGCACCGTACAAGTGGGGCGGCGAGTCGCCCCAGACCGGGTTTGACTGCTCCGGGCTGACCTGGTGGGCCTACCGCCAGGTGGGCGTGGACCTGCCGCGCGTGTCCTACGACCAGTATGAGGCCGGGCGTGCGGTCAGCCGGCGCGACATCCGCCCCGGCGACCTGGTGTTCTTCCGCCTGCGCGGCAACCGCAAGAACGTGCACGTGGGCATCGCCACGGACCAGAGCTCCTTCATCCACAGCCCCAGCGAGGGCGGCCGCGTGCGCGAGGAAACCTTCGATGCGCCCTACTGGCGTGAGCATTTCATCGGCGCGCGGCGCATCCTCAAGAGCGGCGGGTAGATCTTTTGCGAATATTCTTCCGGGGGAGATGATCCCCCCCGGACCCCCTCATTGCGCCGAAAGGGCTGTTTCAGGAGGAACCTGAAACAGCCCTTTCGGCTTGTTTGAGATCAAGCTCACTCGAAGCATCCGCCTTCGCCACCACCTTTCTGCCCGTAGGCGGGGTCCAAGGGGCAGCGCCCCCGGTCCAGCCCGTGCCCCCGTCCTTGCTTCTTCCCGCCCCTTTGCCTATCCTCCGGCCCATCGCCACCACCGCAAAGGAGCCACCATGCCCCAGATCACCCTGGCCGGACGCCAAATCGGACCGGACTTTCCGCCGCTGGTCATCGCCGAGATCGGCATCAACCACGAGGGCGACTTCGCCAAGG
>CAZXZF010000064.1:0-1884 GCA_964645095.1 uncultured Desulfocurvus sp.
AACATGGCCAAGAGCGACATCATCGTCGGCCTGGACATCGGCACCACGAAGATTTGCGCCGTGGTGGGCGAGGCCAAGGACGACGGAGTGGTGGACATCATCGGCATCGGCACAAGCCCAAGCACGGGTCTGCGCCGGGGCGTGGTGGTGAACATCGAACAGACAGTGCAGTCCATCAAAAAGGCCCTGGAAGAGGCCGAACTGATGGCCGGATGCGAGATCCATTCGGTCTACGCGGGCATCGCGGGCAGCCACATCAAGGGCTTCAACAGCCACGGGGTCATCGCCGTCAAGGGCGGCGAGGTCACCCAGAAGGATGTGGACCGCGTCATCGAGGCCGCCAAGGCAGTGGCCATCCCCCTGGACCGCGAGGTCATCCACACCCTGCCCCAGGAGTTCATCGTCGACGACCAGCGCGGCATCGCCGATCCGCTGGGCATGGCCGGCGTGCGCCTGGAGGTGAAGGTGCACATCGTCACGGGCGCCGTGACCTCGGCCCAGAACATCGTGCGCTCGTGCCACCGCTCGGGGCTCGACGTGGCCGACATCGTGCTCGAGTCCCTGGCCTCCAGCAAAGCCGTCCTCTCCGCCGAGGAGCGCGAGATCGGCGTGTGCCTGGTGGACCTGGGCGGCGGCACCACGGACATCGCCATCTTCTCCAAGGACTCCATCAAGCACACCGCTGTGCTGGCCCTGGGCGGAAACAACCTGACCAACGACATCGCCTTTGGCCTGCGCACGCCCATGACCGCCGCCGAAAAGATCAAGATCGACCACGGCTGCGCCCTGGCCGAGCTGGTCAAGGTGGACGAGGGCATCGAGGTGCCGAGCGTGGGCGGCCGCGACTCCCGCGCCATGAGCAAACGCGTCCTGGCCGAGATCTGCGAGCCCAGGTGCGAGGAGATTCTGGCCCTGGTGGACCAGGAGCTCATCAAGAGCGGCTACAAGAACCAGATCGCCGCAGGCGTTGTCCTGACCGGCGGAACCTCGCTCATCTACGGCATGCAGGACCTGGCCGAGCAGGTCTTCGACCTGCCCGTGCGCATCGGCTACCCGGAGTCTGTGGGCGGCCTGCACGACATGGTCAACAGCCCCAAGTACGCCACCGCCGTGGGCCTGCTGCTCTTCGGTGCGGAGAACCGCGTGATGAAGAGCGGCGGAGGGGATTTCCGCATCCGCGACGACAATGTGTTCAACCGCATTCTCGGGCGGATGAAGAAGTGGTTCGTGGACATCGCCTGAGAGCGGTGTGTTCCAGCGGGGAAGGTCCAAGCATCCAGCACAGATCAGGGAGGAGGAAGTCATGGCACATTTCGAGATTGACAGCGACATGAGCGCGAAAATCAAGGTCATCGGCTGCGGCGGCGGCGGCGGCAACGCCATCAACAACATGATCAAGTCCCAGCTTACCGGCGTCAGCTTCATCGCCGCCAACACCGACGCCCAGGACATCGAGAAATCGCTGGCCGACCACACCATCCAGCTTGGCGGCAAGCTGACCAAGGGCCTGGGCGCCGGCGCCAACCCCGAGGTGGGCCGCAACGCCGCCCTGGAGAGCATCGACCAGATCCGCGAAGTGCTCCAGAACACCGACATGGTCTTCATCACCGCGGGCATGGGCGGCGGCACGGGCACCGGCGCTGCGCCGGTCATCGCCCAGGCCGCCCGCGAGGCCGGTTCGCTCACCGTGGCCGTGGTCACCAAGCCCTTCTACTTCGAGGGCAAGCGCCGCATGGAGCAGGCCGAGAAGGGCATTGCCGAACTCAAGCAGGTGGTGGACTCCATCATCACCATCCCCAATGACCGCCTGCTCCAGATGGCGGCCAAGAAGGCCGGGTTCGCGGACATGCTGAAAAAGGCCGACGAGGTCCTGTTCTACGCCGT
>CAZXZF010000064.1:1984-9636 GCA_964645095.1 uncultured Desulfocurvus sp.
CGACCTCATCGCCAAGGAAGCCCACGACCAGGCCAACATCGTCTTCGGCGTGGTGGCCGACGACAGCCTGGGCGACGAGCTCTGCGTCACGGTCATCGCCACCAGCATCGAGCAGCGCGACGCGGTGAAGCCGGAGCCCCTCGGCCTGCGGCCCATCCTGACCCCGGTGCAGGGCATCAGCCCGCGTCCGGGCCGCCGCAACACCATCAGCAGCGTCATCGCCGGAAACAACCGCGAGGTCCCGGCCTTCATGCGCTTTGGCGCGGCAGCCCCGGCCGACGGCCAGGCCCAGCACCCGCGCGCGGCCCTGAGAGCCATGGGCGCGCCCGGTGAAGAAGACTTCCTGTACGAGGATGACGAGCTGGATACCCCGGCTTACATCCGCAAGAACGCGGACTAGGAGCGCTCATGGGACGCCCTTCCGGGGCGGAGGAGAAGCGCCAGCGCAGGCGCGGACCCGCCGTCCGTCCCGGAAAGTCCATGCCTGCGCCCCCGGACCACGGTGGCCGACTCCCTGCGGCCCTGGTGATCACCGGTGATGAAGGCATGGGCCTCTCGGCCCTGGGCTGGCAGGCGGTGTACCGCCTGCTGGCGGCCAGGCCAGAGCTGGCCGTGGAACGCTTCTTCCTCGGCAAGGGCTTCGATGCGCCCGTCTCAGCGGACAGTCAGAGGGATCTCGGACTCTTCCCCTTGATGGCGGCGAGCGTCTCTTTTGAGGAGGACTTCCTCCCCTTCCTCAGGGCGCTCGCCGCAGCGGGCGTTCCGTCCACCCGGACGGAACGCCCGGACTATCCGCTGGTGCTCGTGGGAGGACCCATCGCCTTTCTCAATCCGGCCCCGCTGGCCCCCCTGGCCGATGCCTTTTTCGTGGGCGAGGCCGAGGCCGGGCTGGTGGACTTCTGCCTGGCCCTCAAGCGCGCCGTGTTCGACGGCGTGAGCAAGCAGGACTTCCTCGCCTCCGCCAAGGACATGCCCGGCATCTACGTGCCGGGGCTGTCCAAGACCCCGGTGCGCCGGGTGGTGGCCGTGAGTCCAGGCGACTGCGGGCTGCTCGGCACCCCGGCCTGGTCCTGCTTCACCGGGCCCCAGGCCGCCTTCCCGGACTCGCTGCTGCTGGAGGTCAACCGGGGCTGCCCCCATGCCTGCCGCTTCTGCGCCGCCGGGTTCGTGTACCGCCCGCCGCGCCACGCCAGCATCAAGTCCCTCCAGGCCATCGTCGAGCAGGCCCAGCCGCCCAAGGTCGGGCTGGTGGGCACGGCGCTCACGGACTGGCCGGACCTTCTGCCCTTCCTGCGCTGGCTCGCCGCCCGCAAGACCAAATTTTCCCTGTCCTCACTGCGGGCCGACGGCCTGACCGAGGAACTGCTGGGCTTCCTGCGCGAGTGCGGCATCCGCACCGTGACCCTGGCCCTGGAAGGCGCCAGCGAGCGCCTGCGCCAGGCGGCCAACAAGAAGCTCGACGCCGAGGTCTTCCTGGCCGCGGTTGAGCGCGCCGCGCGGCTCGGGGTCAACCACCTGCGCGTGTACCTGATCCTGGGCTGGCCCTGGGAGGGGCCGGAAGACTACGACGAGCTGGAAGCCTTCCTGGGCCGCATCCTGGAGGCCCGCGACCGGGGCCATGGCAGGAAGACCAGCGAGTTCATGCGCATCACACTCGGCGCAAGCTCGCTGGTGCCCAAGCCCTGGACCCCCATGCAGTGGGCACCCATGGCCTCGGAGCAGACGCTCATTGCAGCGCAAAAGCGCCTGAAGGACATGACGAAATCCCTGCGCGGCGTGGCCCTGCAGGTGGACGCGCCGTTCCAGGCCCGGCTCCAGGGCGTGCTCTCGCGCGGGGGCGAGGAGGCCTTTGAGCTGGTGCAATTGGCCGCCGAACATGGCGGCTGGAAAAAGGCCATGCGCCTCTTTGCGGACCAGGCGGCCGCAATCCTGGACCGCGAGCGCGGGCAGGACGAGGTCTTCCCCTGGGAGGTCATCGACACGGGTGTTTCACGCGCGAGCCTGTGGCGGGAATGGACGCGGGCCGAGCGCGCGCTGTCCACCCCGGGCTGCCCCAAGGGCGGCTGCGACGACTGCGGCCTGTGCGGCATGGACCAGTGGCTCACGGCCAGCCTGTAGGTCTCGGCCCCCAGACTGCTGACAAACTCCGTGCTCCAGGCCGCTCAAAAAGCGTCAGATGCAAGGCGCAAGAAAAGTTCAAGACCGACGCGTATTTCTCATACGCGAGGGTTTGAACTTTTCGCAGCAACGCAGCAGATGGCGCTGTTTCAGCGGCTTGACGGCTCCGGCCCCGCTTGGAGCCCCGGAAACCACGGCGGCGCAGGCCGACAGGCAGCGCTTGACCTCGACCGGCCCGCAGGCCGGACAGGCCGCCCCGGCCTCGTCCGCAGTCGAGAACACAAGCTCCTCGGACAGCTTTCCGCACCTGCCGCAGGCATGCTCGTAGATGGGCATGGGCCGCCTCCTTGCTGGCTTCCAGACGCAAAGGGCGTGTCCGCGCGGCGTTGCTGTCAAGCCCTGGCCGCCCTTGTGCAGCCCCTGCGCAAGGCGACTTGTGCAAAAGTTGTGCAGCGAGATGCACAAGTGTAGCCAGCCAAAACACACAACACACTGAAAAAACATGCGAACACTTTTGGCACGGTGCATGCTTACGTAGGAGCAACACCGGGCGGAACGCCGCCCGGAGAGGTCCGCTCACCTACGGAAGAGCAAAACAACTCGAGGAGTCCCCCCATGAAGAAGCGCATCATCATCACCATCACCGTCCTGGCCCTGGTTTCCATGTCGGCCTTTGCCCTGGCCGCTGGCAAGGGTGCCCGCAGCCGCAACGCCGAGGAGACCCTGACCCCGGAGAAGCAGGCCGCCGTGGCCAAGATCGTGGACCAGCACCATGTCAAGCTCGTGGACCTGCGCGAGAAGATCTGGGCCAAGCAGACCGAACTGCAGGCCCTGAGCCGCTCCGGCAAGGCCGAACGCCCGGACATCCAGTCCCTCATCGCCGACATCTCCAAGCTGCGCGCCGCCATGAATGCTGAGCGCGACGCCCTGCGCGCCGAGATCGAGAAGGAGACCGGCATCAAGTCCTTTGGCCGCGGCTATCATCGCGGCGGCATGGGCGGCGGCATGGGCGGCGGCATGGGCGGCGGCGAAGGCTGCCCCGGCCTGGGCGCCGGCGGCGACTGCTCCGGCGGCAACTGCGCCAGCGGCTCCGGCCCGCGCGGCGGCATGATGGGCGGCGGCTACTAGACCCCACAGTCCCTCCCCACAGCGGGCGGTCCGGTTGGCTTCACCCCCCATCCGGGCCGCCCTTGCCTTTTCAGGTTCACTACTCGGGCCGGGGCTGTTGACAGCCGCGGCCGAAGCGGCCATGCATTGCCAGGCGGGCCATGCTTCAGGCCCGCAAACCCCGGAATTACGGCAACGGAAACAGGAACATGGAACTGCGCTCCCTTCACAAAGACAAAGGCCCGGTAGTGGCCGCAGTGGTCATGCTGCTGGTCCTGGGCGCGGGCAGCATCTTCCTCACCTGGCAGAACATCCGCCGCCAGCGCGAGCTGGTGGACCAGCACCTGCTGCTCTCCGCCGGGGCCGTGCTGCACGGGGTCGAGGCCAACCTCATGCGCGTCATGCACAGCCTGGGCCGCTCACCAAACCTGGCGCAGCACCTGTTCCCGACCATCAAGGAAATTTTCCAGGAGACCACCGCCTCCGGCGAAATCGTGTTCCTCGGGGTCTTCGGCGAGGACGGCAGCATGCTCGTGTCCTCGGCCAAGGAGGACAACCCGGAGGCCATCGCCCTGCCCGAGGAAATCCTCGCCGAGTTGGAGACCAAGGGCCACTGGGAAGGCCCCCTGAAATACCAGGGCAAGACCGCCCTGTTCGCCGCCTTGCGCGCCCGGCCCAGCCTGTCGCGGCTGTGCTCCGACGTGGTCCAGGGCGTGCCCATCCTGCCCCCGGAACTGCGCCGCCGTGGTCCAAACTCGGGGCGCGGCCAGGGACGCGGCCCAGGAACGGGCATGGGGCCAGGCATGGGGTCTGGCATGGGACGCGGCATGGGACCGGGCATGCAGCCGGGCATGCCGATGGACCCGCCGCCCGACCTGCCCGGCCCGGCGCGTCTGCCGGACACGCCCTCCATGTTTCTGGTGGCGGCCCTGAGCCCCGAGCGGCACCTGGCCCAGTTCAACGCCTACCGCCGCGCGGCCCTGCTCCAGACCGGCTATGTGCTGGGCGCGGCCGCAGTGCTCTGGATACTCGCCCTGGCCTATTTGAACCGCCGCAACCAGGCGCTCAAGGCCGCGCGCCTGGAGCGCTTCCACTCCAAGCTCCTGGACAACATGCCCGACGGCCTGCTGACCCTTGGCCCCGGCGGCCTGATCCTCTCGGCCAACGGCTCGGCCGCGCGCCTGCTGCTGGGCGACAAGAACAGCGAATCCGGAACCGACGCGGACTTGACCGGCCGCAGCTTCCGCGAGTTCCCCTTTGCCGAGCAGGCCGCCACGGACGGCTCGCGTCCGGATGAATGGCGGCAGTACGAGCACGACGGTCGCCTTCTGGAGGTGCTCTGCCTGCCCTTGCAGGCCGAGGACAACGCCGAGATCCCCCCGCTCAAGGCCGAAGAAAAGCTCGTGCTCCTGCGCGACCGCACGCGCATGAAGAGCCTGGAGGACGACCTGGCCGAGGCCAAGCGCCTGGCGGCCATCGGCTCGCTGGCCGCCGGAGTGGCGCACGAGATCCGCAACCCCTTAAGCTCCCTGCGCGGCTTCGCCCAGCTCTTCGCCACCAAGCTCAAGGGCCAGGAGCCCCTGTCCTCCTACGCCTGCACCATGGTCCAGGAGGCCGACCGCCTGAACCGCGTGGTCACGGACCTCTTGTACCTGGCCCGCCCGCGCGAACTCACCCCGGACCCGCTGGACTTGGCCGAGATCATCGAGGACCTGCGCGGCCTGTTGCGTTTCGACCTGGAGGCCAAGGGCGTGACGCCCAAACTGGACCTGGCCGAGACGCAACTGTGCGCCGACGAGGACGGCCTGAAGCAGGCGCTGCTGAACCTCATGGTCAACGCGCTCGACGCCCTGCCCGACGCCCTGCCCGGCGCCCAGTCCGACGCCCTGCCCGGCGCCCAGTCCGATGGGGACGGCGGCAGCATCACCCTGACCTCGCGGCGCTCCTGCCCCGCAGATGGCGGCGGCGATGGCCCCGGGGTCTGGGTCAGCGTGACCGACTCCGGCCAGGGCATGGACGAGGTCGTGCGCAGCCAGGCCTTCGAGCCCTTCTTCACGGCCAAGCGCCAGGGCACGGGCCTGGGCCTGGCCATTGTCCAGGGCATCATGCGCGCCCACAAGGGCCGCGCGCTCATCGACTCGACGCCAGGCAAAGGCACCACGGTGAGCCTGTTTTTCCCCGACTGCACCGAGTCCGCCCAGGAGACCGGTCGCGAGAGCACCCACGATTCCATTGGCCCTGACGCCGGAGGTGACGCAGCATGACCAAGACCGACGAACGCACGGTGCTCGTGGTCGATGACGAACCGGCGCACCGGCTCATGGTGCGCGCCGTGCTGGAGGACGAGGGCTGGACCGTGGCCGACGCCTCAAGCGGCGACAAGGCCCTGGCGCTGCTCGCCAAGACCCAGCCCCACGTGGCCCTGGTGGACATGAAGATGCCCGGCATGGACGGCCTGACCCTCATGCGCGAGCTGCACGCCCGCATGCCCGGCCTGCCCGTGGTGCTGCTGACGGCCTTTGGCAGTGTCGGCTCCGCCGTGGACGCCATGAAGCAGGGGGCCTTTGACTACCTGACCAAGCCCACCGACAACGACGAACTCAAGGCCGTGCTGGAGAAAAGCTACGAGTACCGCCGCCTCATCGAGGAGAACGCCCGCCTGCGCGCCGAGCGCCCGGCCCAGGGCGGCGGCATCATCGGCGCCAGCCCCGGCATCGAGCGGGTGCGCGAACTCATCGAGCAGGCCGGGCCGAGCGAGGCCACGGTGCTCATCCTGGGCGAGAGCGGCACGGGCAAGGAGCTGGTGGCCGACGGCCTGCACCGCGCCAGCACGCGCTCGCGCAAGCCGCTCATCAAGGTCAACTGCGCGGCCCTGCCCGCAGACCTGCTCGAAAGCGAACTGTTCGGCTACATGAAGGGCGCCTTCACCGGCGCGGTCAAGGACAAGCCCGGCCGCTTCCAGCTGGCCAACGGCGGCACCCTGTTCCTGGACGAGATCGGCGACATGCCGAGCCATTTGCAGGCCAAGCTCCTGCGCGCGCTCCAGGAAAAGATCGTCGAGCCGCTGGGCTCGGTGAAGCCCGTGGAGACCGACGTGCGCGTGCTGGCCGCCACCAACCGCGACCTGCGCGCCGATGTGGCCTCCGGGCGCTTCCGCGAGGACCTGTTCTACCGTCTGGCGGTGCTGGAGATCCCCATCCCGCCCCTGCGCGAGCGCCTGGAGGACCTGCCGCTCTTGACCGGCTTTCTGCTGCGCAAGCTGGGCCAGAAGAACCACAAGGAAATCCGCGCCGTGAGCCCGGCCTTCCTGGAGGCGCTCTCCCGCCACAGCTGGCCCGGCAACGTGCGCGAGCTGGAGAACGTCCTCGAACGCGCGCTCATCCTGGCCCGCGCCGACACCTTCGGCCCGGACCTCCTGCCCCCGCAGCTGGCGGCGCTGGTCAGCGCGAGCGCCTGCGTCGTGCCCGGCGACATCACGGGCATCCTGCCCCAGGTGGCGCCCCATGCCCATGTGTTGGAGAGCGCCATGGACGACGCCGAACGCGAGACGCTCCTGCGCGCCCTG
This sequence comes from uncultured Desulfocurvus sp., assembly GCA_964645095.1. Lineage (GTDB taxonomy): Bacteria > Desulfobacterota > Desulfovibrionia > Desulfovibrionales > Desulfovibrionaceae > Humidesulfovibrio. The sequence continues at coordinate 8,775 of CAZXZF010000064.1, forward strand.
GACTCCTTTGCCGGGCACCGCGAAAAGACCGCCGACGCGCTGGGCATCAGCCGCCGCACCCTGCAATACAAACTCAAGAAGTACGGCCTGACGAAAAGGTAGCCTTGGATTTTCGCCCTGCGTCCGGAGTGCGGCCGCCCCCGCGCCAGGGCCTGTCCCGTAGGCCTGTTTTAAACCCGCCACAGCCAACATGGTTGCCTCCAGTCGCTCATGGCGCGTAACGCTCCGGAGGAGCGCGTCACAGCGAACATGTCCTGCGTGAGTTTTGGGAGACAGACTCTAGATTTCCTCTAGATAATATCCGGCATTCAGGCCGCTCAACCCTTGAGCCGGCCAGATACCTCCAACGCTCTCAGGAAACGGATCAAGCCACTGCCGAGAAGAACGGCCTGGCCAACCCCCCTGGGCCGCCCCTTGACATTATGGGCATATGCCCACATATTGCCCGCACACGGAGGGCTCCCATGCCGCGACCAAAATGCTGCCGGAGGATCGCAGGCCTGCCTGCCTGCAAGATGTTCAAGCCCATGGGCACGCCCGCAGCATCCGTTGACGAGGTGGCGCTGGCCCTCGACGAGTACGAGGCCATCCGCCTGGCGGACTTCGAGGGCCTGTACCAGGAGGAGGCCGCCGGGCGCATGGGCGTCTCGCGCCAGACCTTTGGTCGGACCATCGCGGCTGCGCGGCGCAAAGTCGCCCGCGCCCTGGTGCAGGGGCTGGTGCTGCGCATTGAGGTGCCCGAGGCCGAGGCCGCGCTGCTGCCCACGCTGCGTACCTTCATCTGCGCCGGGTGCGCCCACGCCTGGGACGAGCCCTTTGGCACCGGACGGCCCGACGGCTGCCCGGCCTGCGGCAGCGCCAA
>CAZXZF010000064.1:9736-11760 GCA_964645095.1 uncultured Desulfocurvus sp.
CCTGCTGCACCACCCCCAAAGACCCCAACGCCTAACCCCAAAGGGAGACCCCCATGTTCAAGATCGCCATTCCCACCCGCGCCGGAACCGTGGACGAGCATTTCGGCCACTGCGAATCCTTCACCATCTACAGCCTGGACGAGAACAAGGCCGTGACCGCGAGCGAGAGCTTCACCCCGCCCCCGGCCTGCGGCTGCAAGTCGAACCTCATCCCGACCCTGGTGGACATGGGCGTGACGACGCTCATCGCCGGGAACATGGGCGAGGGCGCGGTGGTGCGCCTGGGCCAGGCTGGCATCACGGTCGTCCGCGGAGCCTCCGGCCCGGTGGACGCGGCCTTGCAGGCATGGAAGGACGGAAAACTCGCGGACAAGCAGATCCTGTGCATGGAGCACGGCGCCGGACACGAGTGCCACCACGGCCACAACTAGAACGAAGCGCTAGCAAGGCCTCCGGCGGCCGGGGCTCCGCCCCTGGACCCCGCCGGGGGAAATGATTTCCCCCGGACCCCCTCATCAGCCGAAAGGGCTGGGCCAGATGAAGTGGCAAACGAAGCGAATTCAAGGGGTCGAACGTGGCCACATATGGACATATGTGGACATATGTGGACAAAAAGTATTGACTCCGGCCAACACAGTGCGTATATTTTCTTCATTCATCCCCACGGGACGTAGGTGCCCGTGGCCCCGGAGCCGGGTTTATCCCGGCTTCTTATTTATCTGGAGGACTGATGCCATACAGGTGCAGCTTCTTCATCGATGGTTTCAACTTCTTTCACGCCGTTGACGACCTCGTCCCCACTGATTCCGACTTCCAAAAACTTAAATGGACCGACTATGTAGCGCTCGGCAGAGAATTCTTGCCCCGTGGCTGCGACCTTACCAAGGTGTATTATTTCACCGCCTACGCCGACTGGGACCCTGGAAAACGCAAACGGCACAATGAGCTGGTCCGGGCGAACCGGCGCGATCCCCTGTTTGAGGTTGTGCTCGGAAAATTCAAACAGCGTGATCGCACCTGCTTCAAGTGCCAGCGAGTAATGACTGGGCATGAAGAAAAGCAGACGGATGTAAACATCGCCATTGAGTTGCTGGCCGGAGCTGTAAACGATGAATACGACACGGCCATGATTGTCACTGGCGACAACGACATCACACCAGCAGTGCGCAAAGTCAAGCTCCTCTACCCGGCAAAACGCGTAGGCATTCTCTTGCCACCAAACCGAAGGGCGAAAGACCTAACGGGGGCTGCCGACTACCATATCAAAATGTTCAAAGATAAAATGATGAACTGTATTCTGCCAGACCCTGTGGAGGTCGCAGGCAAGATGTTCGTATGCCCGCCAAAGTGGAAATAGCTTAGCTCCCTCCTCCGTCTACCCTCCAGCCGACTTCAAGCAACTCTTTCATTGCTTGTCTACCCCCCTCTTCCTACCCGTACGGCCAATTGTGCCTGCCAGATATTTAAATCGCAAACGACGTCTTTTCCGCATCGCCTGACCCGGCCCTTTCGGCTCACAGCGGTAATCTCAGAGGTTCAGCCCTTGGCCCCTTCGTTGACAGCCCGCGCCAAAGCCCGTAGTTCTGCGCCCATCGATTTCGGGAGGAAACGCCCATGCGCGAGAAGGTCGAAGCCGCCCTGGCCAAGGTGCGGCCCATGCTCCAGGCCGACGGCGGCGATGTCGAGCTGGTGGAGGTCACGGACAAGGGCATCGCCCGCGTCCGGCTCACCGGCCGCTGCAAGACCTGCCCCATGTCCCAGCAGACCCTGAAGAGCAGCATCGAACGCATCGTGCTGCGCGAGGTGCGCGGCATCAAGGCTGTAGAAGAGGCCTAAAACCCGCTCCTCGCCGCACAAGATCCCTTCACAGCCCCAGGCCCGGGCTCCCCCCAGCCAATCCCCATCAGGAGAGACACCCGTATGACCATCGTCACCCGCTTCGCGCCCAGCCCCACGGGCTACCTGCACATCGGCGGCGCGCGCACCGCGCTGTTCAGCTGGCTTTTGGCCAAGAGCCAGGGCGG
>CAZXZF010000065.1:0-11654 GCA_964645095.1 uncultured Desulfocurvus sp.
GGTGGCCAGGGCCTGGATCTCCACGGCAAAGGGCCTGCGCCCGTCCATGGCCACGGACACCGCAGCGCCGGAGAGCGACGCGTCGCGCGCGCCGAGGAAGAAGGTCGAGGGGTCGTCCACCACGGCCAGGCCCTTTTCCTCCATGGTGAACACGAGCAGCTCGTCCGACGGGCCGAAGCGGTTCTTGAGCACGCGCAAGACGCGCGAGTAGTCGCGGCGGTCGCCCTCCAGGTAGAGCACGGTGTCGACCATGTGCTCGAGCAGCTTGGGCCCGGCGATCTGGCCGTCCTTGGTGACGTGGCCCACCAGCACCAGCGTGGCCTGGGAGCGCTTGACCGCCTCCACCAGCTCGCCGCTGACCGTGCGCACCTGGCTGACGCTGCCGGGGATGCCCTCGGCCCGGGGGCTCGCGAGCGTCTGCACGCTGTCGGCGATGATCAGGCCGGGGTGGCCATCAGGTCCGGAGCCCATGTCGTTCAGGGCGGAGAGCGCCTCGTCGGCGTTGTTGGTGGCCAGGGCCATGAGGCCCGGCCCGAGCAGGCCCAGGCGTTCGGCCCGGCCGCGCAGCTGCGGCAGGGATTCCTCGCCCGAAATGTAGACCACGCGGTTGCCCAGGCTTGCCTGGAGCGCGGCCAGCTGCAGGAGCAGGGTGCTCTTGCCCACGCCGGGCTCGCCGCCCAGGAGCAGTGCCGCGCCAGGCACCAGGCCGGAGCCCAGCAGGCCGTCCAGGGCCGGGATGCCCGTGGGCCGCGCCTTGGCCGTGTCGCCGCGCAGGTCCTCCAGGGCCTCGGGTCCGGCCAGGGACGCCGCGCGCGAGCGTGAGCCCGTGCCGCGCGCGCTGAAGCCGCCCACCGGGGCCGAGGCCTGCACGGTGTTCCACTCGCCGCAGCCCAGGCACTGACCGGTCCAGCGCGGACTCTTGGCCCCGCAGGCCGTGCAGACAAACTCCTCGCGTTGTTTCGCCATGGGCAGCCTTATGCCCGCTTTGCGGTGCGATGACAACGTTTGGTCAGGCCACGGCCTCCGGGGGGGCAGGCCGCCGCACAAGAGACCAGGGAAGCCCCGGCGCCGCACGCAAGCATCGGCTCTGTGCCCTGCTTCCCCGAAGCTGGACCGCGGAAGCGAGAAAAGAATCCCTGGAAAGGGTCCAGCGTTGGGGTCAGGGCCACGGGGTGACGGCTTTCCGTCTTAGACCTTTCGCGTTCCTGGGCGATTGTTCTTTTGAGTTGTATTCAGACTGCTGATGGCATAAAGATACGTAGTCTTGAGGCGGGATTGCCCCGGAACCATGCGTGCCCTCCTTGTTGAAGATGCGCCTCCCCCCTTCCGCAGGTCATTGACTTGAGCAGCCCATGCGCCAAAACCTCTTGCCGGAGAGACCCCCATGACCGCAAAGAATTCCGTGCTGACAGCCCTGGATGAAGACCTGTCGATCCGCGTGCTGAACCAGATCCCCACCCCGGTCATGGCCGTGGACAAGGACTTCAAGATCGTCTTCATGAACGAGGCCGGGTGCAACCTTCTGGGCATGACCATGGAGGAGATGACCCGGTACAAATGCTCGGAGCTCATGAACTCCCTGCACTGCGGCACCCCGGAATGCCGCATGCGGCAGGCCATTGAGAACGGCGTGCGCGGCACCGCGCGCAACGAGGTCAACATCGACGGCCGCGCCGTGCCCATCGAGTACACCGCAGCCCCCTTGAAGGACGAAGCAGGCAACATCATCGGCGGCGTGGAATACGTCATCGACATCACCAGCCGCGTGCGCGACGAGCAGAAGCTGCGCGAACAGAGCCGCACCATCATGGAGATATCCACCCCGGCCATCAGCCTGTGGGAGGGCATCGTGGTCCTGCCCGTGGTCGGCGTGGTGGACTCCATGCGCGCCCAGCAGATGATGAACACCATGCTCGCCAAGATCAAGGAGAGCTCGGCCAAGATCATCATCCTGGACATCCAGGGCGTGGCCGCCGTGGACACCGCCGTGGCCAACCACCTCATCAAGATCACCAAGGCCACCAAGCTCATGGGCTGCCGCTGCCTCATCTCCGGCATCTCCCCGGCCGTGGCCGAGACCCTGGTGCAGCTCGGCATCGACCTGGGCGACGTGGCCACCAACGCCACCCTGAAGGACTCCCTGGGCGAGGCCTTTGACCTGCTGCACTTTGAGGTGCGCAAGACCAAGTAGCCTGGCGGGCCGCCCAGTCCGCTCCCCTGCGGAGTATTGCCTATGAACGACCAGGCTATTGCCGGCCAGGGCATGCATGTGCTCGAAGGCGTGCTCGTGGCCCAGGCCCCGGACAGCATCGAGGACGCGGCCTTGCGCCAGTTCCAGTCCGGCCTCCTGCACCGCGTGCACGCCACCTCGCCGCGTGGCGTCATCATAGACGTCTCGCGCGTGCGCCTGCTGGACTCCGCCGCCTACGCGCTTTTGGCCGACGCAGGGCGCATGACGGCCATGCTCGGGGCGCGCGTGGTCTACGTGGGCTTCCAGCCCGGCGTGGTGTCCACCCTCATGGATCTGAACGTGGACACAGGCGCGCTGACCACGGCCCTGGGCCTGGAGGACGGCATGGAGCTCCTGCGCCCGTCCCTGCGCCTCGCCCAGGCGGATGATCCAGACGATGCCCTGCACGACGCTTCAGACGAGGCGGCAACCGAAGGCGCGGCCCCCCAGGCCGGGCCCGGCCTGGAGGCCAAGGTCCCATGACCCCGGCGCGCGTCAGCGAAGAGGTCCACATCGACCTCGCCTTGCCCTCGGACAACGCCGGGGCCATTTGCAGCGCCAAGAGGCTGGCGGCCCAGGCGGGCTTCGACGAGGCCGGGCAGAGCCTCATCGCCACGGCGGTGTCTGAGCTGGCCACCAACATCATCCGCTATGGCGGAGGCGGCGAGGTCGTGCTGCGCCTGATCCATGAACCCGGCCGCGACGGGCTGGAGATCCTGGCCCAGGACCACGGCCCAGGCATCCGCAACATCGAGCGAGCCATGCAGGACCACTTCAGCACCGGCAAGAGCCTGGGCCTGGGCCTGCCCGGCGTGAAGCGGCTCATGGACGAGTTCTTCATCAACTCCAAGCCCGGCGTGGGCACCCTGTGCATCGCCCGCAAGTGGAGGCGGTTCTAGCATGGGCGCAGTTGACAGCCACCTGATTGTGAAGCCGCTCACCGGACTCCTGGAGGAATGCGGTGATGCCGGCGTGGTCGTCGTTGACGACGAATCCTGCTTCGCCGCCCTGGTGGACGTGCTGGGCCACGGCCCGGAGGCTCGCCAGTCGGCCATCGTGGCCGAGGCCTTCCTGCCGGACTGCGCGGGCGCGGACCTGGCTGCCTCGCTGCGCGGCCTGCACGACCGCTTGCGGCGCGGGCGCGGGGCCGTGGTCACCCTGCTCAGCCTGGACCTCAAAAGCGGCGAGCTTCTTGTTGCGGGCATCGGCAACATCACCACGCGCATCTTCGGCAGCGAGCACAGCCGCGTGCTCTCCCGCGACGGCATCGTCGGCTACTCCATGAGCACCCCGCGCGTGCAGGCGCTGCGCCTGCGCCCCGGCGACGTGGTCCTGCTCTATTCCGACGGCGTCCGCGAGTCCTTTGAACTCCACGACTGCCCCGGCCTGCTGGCGGGCAGCGCCAAGGAGATCGCCGAGCGCGTCATGCAACACTTCCGCAAGCAGGACGACGACGCCTCGTGCCTGGTGCTGAGGTACACCGCATGATCCTCCTGGGCGAATTCCTGGTGGCCGACGAGGCGACCTTCAACGAGTCGCGGCGGAAAGTCCTGCGGCTGGCCCAGGCCCTGGGCTTCGACGAGATCGGGGGCACCAGGCTGGCCACGGTCTATTCCGAGCTGTGCCGCCCGGGTCTTGGCCAGTGCGGCGGCGTCCAGGCGACGCTGGGCCTTGAGCAACAGCCCGGCGGCCTGGCCCTGGCCGTGGGCTTCGCCTATTCCTCCAAGACCGGCGCTCCGCTGGTGGCGGACGGCTTCTTCCGCTCCTTCACGGCCAATCCCGGCGCGCCCTGGGCGTATACGGGCCTTGTGCCCCTGCCCGACCACAACTTCCGGCCCGGCGCGGAATTTCTGGAGGCCCAGCGCGACATGCTCTCCCAGCCCTCACGCGAGGAGCTCCTGCGCGACCTGGGACGCAAGAACGCGGCGCTGGAACAGGAGATCGCTGAGCGCAAACTGGCCGAGGAGGCCCTGCGCCGCAGCGAGAGCCGCACCATGGCCGTGCTGGAGGGCGCGCCCGATGCCTTGCTCATGGTCGACCAGCAGGGGCGCATCACCTACCTGAACCCCCAGACCGAGCGCACCTTCGGCTACAGTGCCGAGGAGCTGCAAGGGCGCTCCATCGACCTGCTGGTGCCCGACGGCGTGCGGCCCACGCACTCGGCAAAGGTGCAGAGTTTTTTCGCCGCGCCAAGGGAACGCGACTTCGGCGCGGTGAATGACCTGCATGCCAGGACCAGGGACGGCCGCACCATCAGCGTGGACGTGAAGCTGAACCCCATCGCCACCGAGCAGGGCATCCAGGTCATCGTGTCCGTGCGCGACGTCACCGAACAGAAGAAGGCCCAGATGCAGCGCGACGAGGCCCTGGAGCTCATCTCCGGCAGCATCCGCTACGCCAGCCGCATCCAGCAGGCCGTGCTGCCCGCGCCGGAGTTCCTGGCCGAGCTCTTCCGCGAGCATTTCGTGCTCTGGCAGCCGCGCGATGTTGTCGGCGGGGACATCTACTGGAGCGTGCCCTGGGGCCAGGGCAGCCTGTTCGTCCTGGGCGACTGCACCGGACACGGCGTGCCTGGCGCCTTCATGACCCTCATCACCACGGGCGCGCTGGCCAAGGCCCTGCGCGACGTCACCCCCGGCGACGTGGCCGGGCTGGTCAGCCACACGCACCAGCTGGTGCAGACGGGCCTGGGCCAGGACACCGAGGGCGGGACCTCGGATGACGGCATGGAGCTGGGCGCCTGCTACATCCCGGCAGGCGGGGGCAGCCTGCGCTTCTGCGGCGCGCGCTTCAGCCTGTTCGTGCTGGAAAACGGCGAGGTGCTGGAGCACAAGGGCGACCGCCGGGGCATCGGCTACCGCGGCATCCCGCTTAATTTCCCCTTCACCGCCCAGGACCACGCCCTCAAGGCCGGTCAGCGCTGCTTCCTGACCACCGATGGCCTGCTGGACCAGATCGGCGGGGAGCGCAGGCGCAGCTACGGCAAGAAGCGCTTCGTGGACCTGCTGGCGGAGCTGAAGGACCAGCCGCTTGACGCGCATCCGGGGCGCATCCTGGAGAGCCTCGCCGCCTACCAGGGCGGGGAGAAGCGCCGCGACGATGTTTCTGTGGCGGGTTTTCGCGTGATTTGATACTCGGTAAAGGGCTTCCCGGAAAGTCGGCGCCAGCGTCTCCACCCATAGAACGCCGGAGTGTGTGCCTGTGAACATGCGAAACTGGAAATGCCCGAAGCCGGGGCGCAGCCTTCCGGCTCTCCTGGTGCTTGCTTTCGTCCTCGCCGGCTCGATCTTCCCGGCCCTGGCCCAAGGGGGCGCAACGGTTCCTGCCGCCCTGGCGGCCAGGCTCACGGAGCAGGAGCGGCAGTTCCTGGCCAAGACCGGAACCCTCCGGGCGCAGAACGAAAAGGACTGGGCGCCCTTCAACTTCCATGAGAACGGCGCGGCCAAGGGCTTCTCCATCGACTACATGAAGCTCCTGGCCAAGAAGATCGGCGTCGATGTCCAGTTTGTGAACGGCCCCACCTGGGACGAGTTCCTGGCCCTGACCAGGAAGGGCGAGCTGGACGTCATGCTCAACATCGCCAAGTCCCCGGAGCGCGAAAAATTCCTCGAGTTCGCGCCCTCCTATGTGACAATGTCCCGGGTGCTCTACACGCGAAAGGACTTCCCTGCAGTCTCCTCCATCAAGGATATGTATGGCAAGCGCATCGCCGTGCCCAAGGGGTTTTTCTTCCAGGCGGTGCTCAAGGCGTATCCGCAGATAACCGTGGTGGAGGTGGCGGACACCACCACCGCCATCCGCGCGGTGTCCACGGGCATGGCCGACGCCATCTTCGACCTCATGCCCGTGGTCGACTACATCACCAGACAGTTGCAGATCACCAACCTGAAGGTCGGCGGCGACCTGGGCATAAAGGAAAGCGAGCCTGTTGCCCTTCATCTCGCCGTGCGCAAGGACATCAAGATCCTGGCGGGCATCCTCGAAAAGGGCATGAAGACCATCACCGACGAGGAGCTGCGTGCCCTGCAGGAGAAGTGGCTGGGCAACTCCGTCAAGCTGACCCAGACGGCTGGCCCGGCCAAGGAGCTGGTGCTGACGGACGAGGAGAGGGCGTTTCTGAAGGGCAAGGCCATCCGCCTGGGCATCGACACCGTGCGGCCGCCCTTTGAGTATATCGACGACAAGGGCGTGTATTCCGGCATCAGCGCGGAGTTCATCATCGCTGCAGCCAAGCGCCTGGGCGTCGAGATCGTGCCCCTCAAGGACATGAAGTGGACCGAGGCCATGCAGAAGATCGCCGACGGCGAGGTCGACGTCATCCCCAAGGTGACGCCGTCTGCCGCGCGCGAAAAGGTCATGACCTTCACCAAGCCCTACACCAGCTTCCCGTCGGTCATCGTCTCGCGCAAGGACCTCCTGGCCGGCGGCCTGGACGACCTGCGCGGGCTCAAGATCGGCGTGGTCAAGGGCCAGATCATCGAGGCCAACCTCAAACGCGACTACCCGGAGTTCACCCTGGTCCCCTGCACCGACGTGGCCACGGGCCTGCGCGACCTCTCCACCGGCAAGTTCGACGCCTTTGTGGACAACCTGGGCGCGGTGGCCCACTCCATGGAGGCCCAGGGGCTGGCGAACCTGCGCGTGGCCGCCTCCACGCCCTACAACCACGATCTGGCCTTTGGCGTGCGCAAGGACTGGCCGCTTCTGGTCTCGGCCCTGGACAAGGCCCTGGACAGCATGACGGACAAGGAAAAGCAGGAAATCCGCAACAAGTGGCTGGCCATCAAGTTCTACCAGAGCATCGACTGGCGCATCTGGGGGCCTGTCCTCGGCGCCATCGTGGTCATCATGGTCGTCATCCTCATCTGGAACCGCAAGCTGGCCGTGGCCATGCGGCAGCGCCAGGAGGCCATGCTGGCCGCCCAGGCCAGCGAGGCCGAGGTCACGCGCAAGGCCGAGGAGCTGGGCAAGGCCTACGCCATCATCGCCGACAGCATCACCTACGCCAGCCGCATCCAGAAGGCCGTGCTGCCCGAGCCCGAGGCGCTGGCCGCGCGGCTGCCGCAGCACATGGCCCTGTGGCGCCCGCGCGACGTGGTCGGCGGCGACATCTACTGGGCCAGGCCCTGGGGCGACGGGCTGCTCGTCATCCTGGGCGACTGCACCGGGCACGGCGTGCCTGGGGCCTTCATGACGCTCATCGCCACGGGCGCGCTGGACATGGCCCTGCGCCGGACGCCTCCGGGCGATCCTGCGGCGCTGCTGACGCAGATGCACCAGCTGGTGCAGAAGCAGCTCGGCCAGGATTGCGGCAATAACGGCTCCGGCAACACCTGCTCCGACGACGGCCTGGAGGCCGGGGCCTGCTTTGTTCCTGCGGACAAGTCCTCTGTGACCTTCAGCGGCGCGCGCTTCTCGCTCTTCGTGCAGGACGGGCCTGAGGTGAGCGTGGTCAAGGGCACGGGCGCCAGCATGGGCTACCGGAACATCCCCGTTGAGCCCGGATTCAGCAACCGCACCATTCCCGCAGCGCCGAAACGCCGGTTCTTCCTTTCCAGCGACGGGCTGCTCGACCAGGTGGGCGGGGAGTCTGGCCGGGCCTTTGGCAAGAAGCGCTTCCAGGCGCTGCTGGCCGAGCACGCCGGCCTGCCGCTCAGTGCATTGGGCGAGGTGCTCTTCGCCAGGGTCGAAGCCTACCGGGGCGGGGAAATCCGCCTGGACGACATCGCGGTCATGGGTTTCGAGCTATGACTGGGGACATTTCCGGGTCTGGCCTTTCGACCTGTTCTCGGGCAGAATACGTAGATACAGCCCCTTGGAGAATGCCGTGGACAACATCAAGATTCCAGCTCAGGAACGCTCCCTGGAGGTCGACTTCGACTTCTCCGCCAACGTTTTCAGCCTGTCTGGCCGCAGCTTCCCGGAAAACGTGCCGGAGTTCTTCGGCCCCCTGGTGGACAAGCTGAAAGAGCACTTCGCCGCGCAGAAAGGCCAGGGCATCACCTTCAACTTTTCGCTGGTGTACTTCAACAGCCCCAGCGCCAAGTACGTCCTGGGCCTGTTCGATCTGCTGGAGCAGACCGCAAAGGCAGGCAACGAGGTGAAGATCACCTGGGCCTGCGAGCACGATGACGACATGCAGGAGATGGGCGCGGACATGGCCGGGGATCTGGACGCCGCCACCTTTGAGCTGCGCTTCCTGAACTAAGGCGTCCGAGACCGGACCGCTGCCCACCGCCGCCGAATTGGAGGGACATATGCTCGCCAATGAGATGTTTGATCTGCGCAACACCCTGCACCAGCAGGGCATCACCTTCTGCTACTCCGGGTACATGACCGAGGGCATCCTGCTGGGCATCGGCAACGCCATCAAGACCCATATGGAGATCGGCGATGCCGACGCCAAGGTGGCCAAGGGCGTCTTCGCCGTGTTTGTGGAGCAGGTCCAGAACGTCATCCGCTACTCGGCCGAGAAGATCGGCAAGGAAGACGTTTCCGAGCTGCGCTACGGCATCCTCACCGTGGGCACCATGGGCGACACGCCCTTCGTGGCCTGCGGCAACATGATCGAGACCAAGGATTCCGGACGGCTGCGGGACTCGCTCACGCACATCAAGGCCCTGGACAGGGACGGCCTGAAGGCGCTGTGGAAGGAGACCCTGCGCGGGGAGACCCCGGAGGGCAGCAAGGGCGCTGGCGTCGGCTTCATCGACATCGCCCGGCACGCGCGCGGAGGCATCGAGTTTGATTTCCGCAAGGTCGATGACGCCTATGTTTTCTTCACCCTCAAGGCGCTACTCTAGCGAGGACTGACGCATGGACACCCTGCACCTGCCGGCAACGGAGCGCACCCCGGAGCTCCTGTTCGACTTCCAGGCCAACACCTTCTCCCTCAAGGGCGAGTCCTATCCCGAGAACATCGCCGAGTTTTACGGCGGCCCCGTGGGCCAGCTCAAGGAGCACCTGAACGCCCAGAAAGGCCGGAAGATCGTCTTCCACTTCGAGCTGCCCTACTTCAACAGCTCCAGCGCCAAGACCATCATGGGCCTGTTCTCCATGTTGGAGCAGGCGGCCGAGGACGGCAACGAGGTGAAGATCACCTGGGTCTGCGAAGAAGGCGACGACATGCAGGAGATGGGCGAAGAGTATGCCGAGGACCTGGACGCGGCCACGTTCGAACTGAAGTTTCTGGGGTAGCCATGAGTTACGAGCTGTTCACCGAGGAAGCGGAGATCGTTGCCCAGGGGGAGGCCCTTCTGGAGCAGGGGGCCTTTGCCGACCCCGAGGCGGCGGGGCGCTTCGCCGAGCTGCTCAAGCACTACAAGAAGCTGCTGAAAAACTTCCAGCGGCTCATGCGCCTGTCCGACCGCAACGAGGAGAAGCTGAACGCCATGGCCCATGTCATGGAGGAAAAGAACCGGATTCAGGAGGCCCTTTCGGCCAACCTTTCCAAGTACCTCTCGCCCCAGATCGTCCACTCGCTCCTGACCGGAGAGAAGGGCACGGACCTGGTCACCCAGCGCAAAAAGCTGACGGTCTTTTTCAGCGACATCAAGGACTTCACCAAGACCACCGAGAACATGCAGCCCGAGGACCTGTCCTACCTGCTGAACAGCTACTTCACGGAGATGTCCAAAATCGCCCTGCACTACGGGGCCACCATCGACAAGTTCATCGGCGACGCCATGCTCATGTTCTTCGGCGACCCCGAGACCAAGGGCGTGAAAGAGGACGCCGAGGCCTGCGTGCGCATGGCCGTGGCCATGCAGCGCCGCATGCGCAAACTGCAAAGCACCTGGCGCTTCCGCGGCTACCAGAACCCGTTCCACATGCGCATCGGCATCAACACCGGCTACTGCAACGTGGGCAATTTCGGCAGCGAGGACCGCATGGACTACACCATCATCGGCGGCGAGGTGAACCTGGCCGCGCGTCTGGAAGTCCAGGCCGACCCGGACGGCATCCTCATCTCCGCAGACACCTATTCCCTGGTCTGGGACATCGTGGAGGTGGAGGAGCGTCCGCCGCTGACGGCCAAGGGCATCGACCGTGAAATCAGGCCGTACGCCATCACCGGCATCTACGACGAGGAGCTCGGCTGCCCGGACCTCATCCGCTCGGAGTTCAAGGGCCTGCGCATCATCGCGGACCTGGAGAGGGTCTGCGCCGAGGATCGTGAGAGCATCCTCAAGACCATGGAGCAGCTTATGGCGCGCCTGCGCGAAGATCCAGCGAGTTGAACCGCCAGCAAAGCGAGGGGCCGTCATGGAGATCATCGTCTGGACCAAGGAGTTCAGCATCGGCGTGGCGCGCATCGACGAGGAGCATCAGACCCTTGTGGCCATGCTCAACGAACTGGGCCAGGCCATCGCCTCGGGCCAGGGCCGGGAGGCTGTGGCGCGCACGTCGGCCCGGATGCGGGGATACGCCCAGCAGCATTTCAAGACCGAGGAGGAGGCCATGACCGCCTCCTGGTACCCGAACCGCACCAGCCACGTGGCCGAACACGACCTCTTCATCGAGAAGGTGCTGGACCTTGAGGGAACCATGGGCCAGGGCGGGACAATCCTGGCCAAGGACATTTGGACATTTCTGCGGGATTGGCTGAACGGGCACATCCTGGGATCGGACAAGCTGCTCGGCGCGCACCTCTGCGCCTGCAGGAAAGGCTAAGCCTCCGGCCGCAGTTCGGCTGTCTGGAACAAAGCAACAATCGGGGGAAAGATGGAAGCGGTTACCTGGGTTTCGGATTTCGAGGTCGGGGTCAAGAGCATCGACGAACAGCACAAGCGCCTGGTGGAGATGCTGAACACCCTGGGCCAGGCCATCGGCGAGGACCATGGCAAGGACGCCATCATGGGCATTGTGGAGGAGATGAAGCACTACGCGGTGTATCACTTCAAGACCGAAGAAGACGCCATGGAGGCCATGGACTACCCCAAACGCTCCACGCACAAGCAGGAGCACGACACCTTCATCGAGCAGGTGCTCGACGCGGCCGACGCCCTGGAGTCCGGGGGCAAGATCACCCCGGGCGAGGTCTGGACCTTCCTGCACCATTGGCTCGTCGAGCACATCCTGGAGTCCGACAAGGCCATGGGCCTGCACCTGAGCGCCCAGGGCCTGCACTAGGACGCCGGGGTCCGCAGCCTGCTCCGCAACCGCTGGGGCAGGCTGCGGGCTGGTTCATGCGTTTGGAAGCTGCCCTGGCGTCCCCCTGTCGATTCCCTTTCCTCCGCGCCTTGACGGCCTGCCCGGCCAGAGGCACACTCGCGCCATGACGCTCATGGGACACGATCTTGAAGGCCAGGTGATCCGGCCCCCGGCCGAGGCCGAGAGCATCCTGCTCCAGGTCAGCCTGGGCTGCTCGCACAACAAGTGCGACTTCTGCCCGGCCTACAAGGGCAAGCGCTTCGCCATCAAG
>CAZXZF010000066.1:0-11595 GCA_964645095.1 uncultured Desulfocurvus sp.
GGATGGTGGTGAAGGTCAGCGCCGAGGCCCGGATGATGCAGTGGTCGGCCAGAAAGCCGGTGACAACCATGTACAGCATGCGCGACGCGGTGTAGGCGCGCTTCCGCCAGAGCGCCAGGCTGCCCAGCTCCTGGCCCCAGATGTCCTGCCGGAAGTGGCGCACCACGCGGCCCTTGACCGTGCTGAATCTCCCGTTGGTCATGACCTTCCTCCGCTCCGGTTGCGGCCCTGCCTAGAACAGCAGATCCCTGAAGAATTTTATGGGCTTGAGCGGGATGCCAAGGATTTCCTTGATGGTGTTGGTGATGAGCAGCCCGGACCGGATGTTCATTTCCGGGTCCTTGAGCCGCCCGAAAACCCTGATGGGCACGTCGGGCACCCCGGGCATGTTGGCGTTCAGGTTCAGGTTGATGGTGTCCTCGGCCACGGAGAAGCTGCCCCGGCCAGTGACGATGTTGTCCGGGCCTTCCAGGCGGAAGTCCTTGTTCTGGAACACCCCGCCGGACACCGCGAGCTTGGCGCTGGCGGCCCAGAAGGGCGTGCCCACGCGGCCCGACGCGCCCTGCTGGGGCGTGGCGCCGGGAGGCGCGGAGCGCTTCTGCGGCGTGGCCTCGGCGTTGCCCGCAAAGGCGTACGAGCCGTCCACAATCTTGAACCCGGCCATGCCCTCCAGGGTGCGCAGGAACTCGCTGTCCGTGGCGCCCGTGCCCTCCAGATCCAGGAACATGTCCGTCCTGCCCGTGACATACTCCTTGCCCGCCCAGCCGAGCATGAAGCCCCCGGCCTGGAAGCCCTTGGCTGCGAAGGACAGGCGGAGTTTCATGTCGCGTTGCCCGGCCTGGGCCAGCACCTCGCCCGTGAGCTCGCCGCCGTAGAATCCGGCGGACAGGGGCTTGATGGCCAGGGCGCCGCCCTGGGCCGTGAGCGTGGCCTTGAGGCGGCGCGAGGTCAGCCCGTGGAGCTTGAGGCTGCGGAAGCTCAAAACCCCATCCAGGGCCAGGTCGCGGATCTCCTCCACCGGCAGGTTCTCCGGCCCCGGGCGCTGCTCGGCCTTGCCCGAGCCCCTGGGGGCAGGCTCCGGGGCGGCCCGGTAGCGGTCCAGGTCAAGCACGCCCGCCTGCAGGGCAAAGGACTGCCTGGGCGCGTCAAAATCCGTCACGGAGTAGTTGCCGCGCACCTCGGTGTCGTCCACCTGGGTGGTGATGTTGGTCAAAAATACGCCCTTGGCGTTCAGGGACAGGTCGGCCTCGCCGCTGATGCGGGTCAGCACCCGGCGGTCCGACGGCTTGAGCGGCCTCACGTCCAGGGCCGAGAGCACGCGCTTGGGGTCGCCGTCCAGGCAGCGCACGTGCCCGCTCAAAATGTAATTCGCGCCCAGGATCTGCGTGCCGCCGAGGCTGCCCGCAAGGTTCAGGCCGCAAGCTTGCGCCGTGGCGCTTGGCAGGGTCAGGGTCTGGGTGGAGAAATCCGCGCTGCCCTTGCCCGCGAAGCTGGCCTCGTTCTCCCGCTTGGGCAAAAACCAGCCCCTGAGCCGCCCGGACACGCCCAGGTTGGCCAGGGCGATGCCGCCGCGCTGGCCGGGACGCGCCAGGGCCGAGAATTTTCCGTCCAGGTTCAGCAGGGGCTTGGTGCCCGCAACCGCGAGGGTGCCGTCGGCCTGCACGGCCCAGTCGGCCCCTCCGGCCGGGGCCGGGCTGAGCCTGGCCTGGGCCAGCAGGGAGGAGAAGGCCATGCTCTTGCCCTTGGGCGCAGGCTTGCCCGGAACCACGGCCTTGCCCCAGTCCAGGCTGCCTGGGCTGATGTTCAGCAAAGCCTCGCCCGTGGCCCGGCGCAGCACCTGGGACACCTTTTCCGTGGGCGTCAGGGCCGCCTTGCGCACCTCGGCCCGCAGGCGCAGGTCCGTGCGGCCGGAAAGGCCGCTGTCCGGCTTGCCCAGCCAGGACACCTGGCGCGCATCCGCGCCCTCCAGCCGCAGGTTGCCGGTCAGGCCCAGCACCGGCTTCTCCGGGGTTCCGGCGAAAACAGCCGCCAGCTCCGCCGCGAACTGCCCGCCCTGGGCCTTGGCCGGCTTGAGCACGGCCCGGTGGCTGCCCCCGGAAGCGCTCCACTCCAGCTCCGCGCCCTGGGCCGAGACGCCCGCCAGCTTCAGCGTCTCCGCATGGACGCGGCCCTGGCCCAGCACATCGCGCAGGTAGGCCAGGGGCAGGTCGCCCGCCAGCAGGGGCTTGCCCGTGGCGTTGGCATTGAGCGCGCTGGCGTAGGCGTCCGCGTCCAGGCGGTCGGCCGTGAGGTCGAAATCCAGGCCCGGCTTGTCGCCAAAGCCCAGGCGCACCTTGCCCCGGACGCGCGAGGCGTCGAGCTTGAACCCGTCGCTGGTGAAGGTCAGCTCGTCCTCGTTGGCGAAGAGCTCGACCGGGCCTTCGGCGCTGTTGAGCACACCCTGCTGCTCCGCCGGAAGCGCGCCGGGGAAATAGGCGTTGATGACCCCGCGCGGGCTCACGCGCGTGGCCAAGACCCGGCCGCGCATCTCGAAGCGGTCCAGGAAATCGACAAAGGTCAGCTCGCCCGCGAGGTCTGCGCCCAGGACCTTGATGCGCAGCCCGGACAGGTGCAGGCTGCGCTCGTCATCCACCAGCTTCACGCTGGCGGCCACCTCGGCCCAGGGAGACTTCTCCGGCAGGAAGGTGCCGCCCACCACGCCCTGGGCCACGGTCTCGCTGAACTGGAGACGGCCCTTGGCCTCATTCCAGTGCATCTTGCCCGTGACTTCCAGGCGGCTGTCCAGGCCTGGCCTGGGCCAGTAGAAGAAGCAGTTCAGGGAAAAGGCCAGGGGTGTGCCGCCCTCGATGCGGCCGGTGCTCAAGTTGAGGCTTGAAAGCACATAGGACTGGTTGCGCTTGTCGTCCACCAGGGAGGCCTTGCCGCCGAGGATGCGCACGCCCCGGATGACGACCTTGCGGAAATGGGTGTCCTGGGCGCCCAGGGCGTTCTCGCTCTCGTGGATGCGCTTGACCAGGGCCTCCCAGTTGCCCAGGCCCGAAGCGTCGATGCGCAGGGACACGTTGGCGTCCTTGAACTCCACCATGTCCAGGGACAACCGGCGCGAAAAGAGCGGAATGACCCGGATGCGCGCCGAAAGGGACTCTGCCGTGAGCATGGGCTCCGGACCGAAGCCGGGCGCATTGCCCAGGGTGATGCCGCGCGCGTGAAGTCCCAGCCAGGGGAACACGCTGACGCCCAGCTCGCCCTCCAGCCTGACCTCCTGGCCTGTGGCCTCCTGCAAGAGCCGGGCGAACTCGGCGCGGAACTCCGGGGTGCCCATGTAGTGCGACGCCCAAAGCACGACGCCCCCGGTGAGGAGCACAAGCGCGGCCAGTCCGGCCAGGAGGATGAGGATGAGTTTACGGCGCATGGGCTTCAGCCCGCCTTGTGCCTCAGCTACGGTTGTCGATTGCGGAACCGGATGGCTGCCCGCGCCAAGCATATAGCGGGTCTGCGCCGCCCCGGCAAGGACGCCCGGACAAAGCGCTCTTCAGGGCGCAAAGCTTAAATCAGGTCGCGCGCCCGCCCTCGCCGAATCAGCTCCCATCGGGCTCCATGCCGTCAAGCCCGACAATGGCGATGCCCGCCTTGTCCGCGAAGGCGACAGTGGACTCCAGGTCGAAGAACAGGCTCTTGCCCGCCTCCACGCCCAGGCACGCGGCCTTGCCCCGGGCCATCAGGCGCACGGTGTCCAGGCCCACGCTCGGCAGATCCACGCGCTCCTCCTGGCCGGGCTTGACCACCTTGACCACCACGCACCCTGCCCCGCCAAGCTCGCAGCCGCGCCGGATGGCCGCGTCCGTGCCTTCCAGCGCCTCCACGGCGGCCACGATGCCCTCGCGCAGGATGACGCACTGGCCGATGTCGAGGCGTCCCAGTTCGCGGGCCATGGCCGCCCCGGCGCGCAGGTCGGCCCATTCGCGCTCGTCCGGGGCGCGCCTGGTGAGCACGCCCGGCGGGGTCATGAGGCCGGGCGCATAGGCCTGGGGCGGGAGCACCGTGATGCCTTCGGCTTCCAGCAGGACCGTGAAGGCGCTCAGGATGGCGTCGTCGCCCCGGCCCTTGAGCGAGAACAAAAGCTTCACGGCGCGCGCGTCGAGGTGCCGGATGTCCATGACCCCCGGCTTGTTGATGGCCCCGGCCATCATGGCCTCTTCGACCTTGTTCCGCTTGAAGAAGTCCACGAGCTTGGAGAGCTGGCCGAGCTTCAGTTCGCAGAAGACGTCGGCCAGGGGATAGACCTCGGGGTTGGTGTGGCCCGCAAACCCGGCCACCACCAGGCGGTGCCCGGCGTCCTTGACCCCGCGCGCCACCAGCACCGGGAACTGGCGCCCCCCGCTGATGAGTCCGACGACCTTGGCCCCTGCGCTCATTGATCCCCCTGCGCGGCTGCGGCCCCAGGCAAGGGGCCGCGCGCCCCGGCTCGCGTCGTCGCCGTGACTTGTCGCCGTCAATCGTCGCCGCTAATCGTCGCCGCTAATCGTCGCCGCTAATCGTCGCCGCTAATCGTCGCCGCTAATCGTCGCCGTTGGTGCTCTTGCCGGCGTCGCTGGTGATGCCGCGCACCGTGCCGCGCATGAACTCCACCAGCCGCGCCACCTCGGGCACGTCCGGCAGCTCGTCCAGGGCCTTGGTCAAGGCCTCCTCGCGCATGAGGCCGGAGCGGAAGATGATGCGGTAGGCCTTCTTGAGGGCCCCGATGGTGGCGCTGGAAAAACCCTTGCGCTTGAGCCCGATCAGGTTCGGGCCGTACAGCTTGGCCCGGGTTCCCTGGGCCAGCATGTACGGCGGCACGTCGTTGCTGTAGCCGGAGAGCCCGCCCAGGAAGGCGTATTCGCCGATGCGCGCGAACTGCTGCACAGCGGCCATGCCCGAGACGATGGTGTGGTCGCCGATGTCCACGTGCCCGGCCATGCTCACCGCGTTGGCCACGATGACGTGGTCGCCGATGCGGCAGTCGTGGGCCACGTGGGCATAGGCCATGAACAGGCAGTGCGAGCCGATGGTGGTCTCGCCCAGGCCCTGGGGCGTGCCCCGGTGCACGGTGACGTACTCGCGGAAATGGTTGTTCTCGCCGATGCGCACCCAGGTCTCCTCGCCCTTGAAGCCCAGGTGCTGGGGGGCGTCGCCGATGCAGGCGTAAGAGTGGACGTGGTTGCCCGGGCCCATGCTCGTGTAGTTCTTGACCTGGGAAAAGGCGTCGAGGATGGAGCCGTCGCCGATCTCGACCTTTTCTTCGATGACGCAGTAGGGGCCGACAATGACGTCGGCTCCGAGCTGGGCGCCCGGGTGCACCACTGCGGTGGCGTGGATCTGTGTGGGCACTACATCTTCCCCTTGTCGACTATGGCTGCGGTGAAGATGCCCTCGGCCACGAGCTCGCCGTCCACGGTGGCGCGGCCCTGCATCTTCCAGATGTTCATCTTGCGCCGGACCAGGCTGGCCTCGAGGTTCAGGCGGTCGCCGGGCACCACCGGGCGGCGGATCTTGACGCCGTCGATGCCGGTGAACAGGAACAGCTTGTCCGAGGAGTCGATGCCCATGGTCTTGACCACGAAGATGCCGCCGGCCTGGGCCAGGGCCTCCAGGATGAGCACGCCGGGCATGATGGGCTGGCCGGGGAAATGCCCCTGGAAGAAGCCCTCGTTGAAGGTCACGTTTTTGTAGGCCGTGATGCCCACCCCGGACTCGAAGGTGACCACGCGGTCGACCATGAGGAAGGGGTAGCGGTGCGGCAGCATCTCCATGATGCGGCGGATGTCATCGACGTAGGCGATGCCGCTGCCTTGGGTCGGGGCGCTACTCATGGCTGTTCTCCTTGGGCTTGTCCTGGCGCTCTTGCTGGGCCTTTTCCAGTCTGCGCACGCGGCGCGCCAGGTCCGGCAGCTTGGGCAGCGTCAGGGACATCTTGAGATAGGTTGCGATGTCCATGGCGGGCGAACCGCCAACCATGGCGCCGGCGGGCAGATCAGCGCCCACGCCGGACTGCCCGGCCACCTGGACGCCGTCGCCCAGGCTGATGTTGTCGCGCAGGGCCGACTGCCCGGCCATGACAACGCCGTTGCCGAGCTTCGCGCTGCCCGCGATGCCCACCTGGGCGATGAGCAGACAGTGCTTGCCGATCTGAACATTGTGGGCGATCTGAACCAGGTTGTCGATCTTGGTGCCGTCGCCGATTCTGGTGGCGTCCAGGGCGGCGCGGTCGATGACCGTGTTGGCCCCGATCTCCACGTCGCTGCCGACGACGACAACGCCCACCTGCGGGACCTTCACGTGGCCGCCTGGGCTTTGGGCATAGCCGTAGCCGTCGCTGCCGAGCACGGCCCCGGCGTGGATGACGCTGCGGTCGCCCAGCACGGTCGCGGCCAGGAGCACGCTGTTGGGGTACAGGATGCAGCCCTGGCCAAGCCGGCAGTCCTCGCCCACGTAGACGCCGGGGAAGAGCGTCGTGCCCGCGCCCAGCGTTGCCCGCGCGCCCACAAAGGCGAAGGGGTACACGGTGACGTTCGGGGCAAGCACGGCCTCGGGGTGGACGTAAGCCTGGGGGCTCACGCCGCTGAGGCAGCCCTGGGGCCTGGCGAAGAGCGCCACCACGCGCGCCCAGTCGAGCTTGGCGTTTGTGGAGAGCAGGCAGGCGCGCCCCTTGGGGGCGAACTTCTCCTCGCACAGCACAGCGCCCGCCTGGCTTTGCGCAAGCTCCGGCAGGTGCTTGCGGTTCAGCAGGGGGGCGAGTTCAGCCGGTCCCGCCAGGGCCAGCGTGTTCACTGCGGAGATATCGAGGTCGTGGCCGGAGAAGGTCAAACCGACCTTCCCGGCCACTTCGGACAAACGCATTGCCAGGCTCCGGCTTACTTCTTGGGCCGCTTCTGCCAGGCCCTGTTCAGCTCGAGAGTCACAACCTTGGTGATGTCGCTGGCGGGCTCCACGTAGTAGGTGATGCCCGGCACCTTGGCCAGAAGCAGGGTCACGCCATTCTTGGCGCAGTAGTCGCGCACCACTTCGCCCAGCACCTGCTCGATCTCGGCCAGCTTGCTGTTCTGCTCGCGGCTGACGGCGCTCTGGAACCGGCGCATGTTCTCGGTCAGTTCGAACTCCTTGCGCCGAAGATCGCGCTCCTTGTCCTGCCGGGCGTCCGGGGCCAGGCCGAAGGCCTGCTTCTGGAAGTTTTCCTGAAGCTTGATGAATTCCTTGCGCTCTCTTTCGATCTTGTCGCTCTCAGGCTTCAACTTGGCCTCAAGCTGCTTCAGGGCCTCAGCACCAGGCTCGGAATTCTTCACGGCCTCGTTGGGATCAAACGCGGCGAACTTGACCGCTCCGGCCCCGGCGGCAAAGGCCACGGACTGAAGCAGGAAAAGAGCAACGGCAAGGGCCAGAAACTTACGCATGTAACTACTCCTTTCACCAGTTGTTGATAGCTTACAAATCAGTCGACACAGGAGACCGCTAGAAGGTCTGGCCCATGTTGAACTCCACCTTGTTCCTGCTGCTGTCGTAGAGCTCATCCAATCCATGCCCGAACTCAAGCTTCAGCGGCCCCATGGGCGAGAACCACTGGATGCCGACGCCCACGCTCTTGTAGAGGCCGAGAGGCGGCGACGCCACGAGGCCGCGCGTTGGGTTGCTGAACCACATCTCGCCCTCTTTCCAGGCATTGCCGGCGTCGAAGAACATGGAAGCGACGATGCCCATCTTTTTGCTCAAGGGGTAGAGCAATTCCAGATTGCCGAAGAGCATCTTGTCACCGCCGACGGGCGCACCCGTCGCGTCATCCAGGGGCGAGATCTTGCGCTGCGTGTAGCCGCGCACGCTGCCCATGCCGCCCAGGTAGAAACGCTCGCCCAGGGGAATAGTGCTGCTGCCCCAGTTTTGGCCAATCCAGCTGGCCGCGCCGTGGGACTTGAGCACAAAGTCGCCGATGAGGCTGTTGTACATGCTGAAGTCATAGCCGAGCTTGATGAAGTTGTCGTTTCCGCCCAGGATGGCGCCACCGTTGGTGAGGCTGACGGTGTTCACGGTCCCCTCGGTGGGGAGGGTCATGCCCCCGCCATTGGTGGTGCTGCGCGACACCGAGACCGAGGCCACGCTGGCGATGTGCTTGCCCTCGGCGTCGAGGATCGCCTGAGCGGAGGTGGCCGCCACATCATAGATTGTGTACCGGTCCAGGCGATAATTCCACAGCAGGTTGGTGTACTCGCCGATGGGGTACACGAAGTTGAGCGTAGAGCCGATGGTGTTGCGCTGATAGTCGGTGAGGTTTTCGTCCCTGCTGTATGCCTGGGCGCCCACTCCAAGCTTGCTGTCATCCCAGCGCGGGTTGAAGGCGCCCAAGGTGTAGCTCGTCTTCTTCTTGCTCCACTGCCCCGCGAGACTGGCGCCCCAGCCCTTGCCGAACATGTTCTGCTCGTCCAGGGTGCCGGCGAAGTAGACGCCCTCGTAGGTGGAGAAGCCGATGCCGCCGCCGATCTTGCCGGTGTCCTTGTCCTTGACCTTGATTTTCAGGTCCATCTCTTCAGGGTTGCCCGTGGGCACGGGCTCGATGTCAACGGCGGAGAAATAGCCGATTTTGTCCAGGCGCTCGGTGGAGCGCTTGAGCTGTTCACCGTTGAACAGGGAACCGTCAGCCAGGCGCATCTCGCGCAGGATGACGTTGTCGCGGGTCTTGGTGTTGCCCTCGACGAGCACCCGGCGGATGTGCACCTTCTGCAGCTTGCGCATGACGTAGATCACGTCCACGGTCTTCTCTTCCGGGTGGTCGTTCATGCGCACATTGGCCTCGGCGTAGGCGTAGCCAAAGTTATTGTAGTATTCCGTCAAGATTTTCAGGTCCTCGCGCACCAATGAGCGGTCGAGGTAGTCTTTCTTGTCTGCGGCCACGCGCACCTTGGTCTTTTCCAGAAGCTTGTCCGCATCGGCGATGAGGTCGCCCTCAATGGTGACCTTCTCCACGCGGAAGCGGGCGCCCTCTTCCACCTTGAAGGCGATGTAGATGCCGTCGTCCTTGAACTGGATGTCGGGGCTGCCGACCTTGGCGTCCATGAACCCGCGATTGTTGTAGTACGCGGCCAGCGCGGAGGTGTCGCGCTCCAGCATGTCCTCCTTGAGGATGCCGCCCTGGTTGAACCAGGAGAACATCCCGCGCTCCTTGAGCACCATGTCGTCCTTGAGGTCGCTCTCGGAGATCTGCTTGGCTCCCTCGACTGTGATCTTCTGGATGTAGAGCTTCTTGCCCTCATCGATGACGAAGTTGAGCCGCGCCTGGCCCTGGCCTGCGGACTCGATCTCATGGGTGACCTTGGCGTTGTAGAAACCGTCCTTGCGGTAAAGGTCGCGGATGGCGCTGATGTCCTCGGCCAGGGTCCTGGGGTTCAGCACCGCGCCCTTGCGCGAGTTGGCGACCTTGAGGACGTCGTCGGAACTCTTCTCCTTGGAGCCCTTGACGCCCAAGGCCAGGATGCGCGGCTTCTCCACAACCTGGACGATCATCTTCTTGCCGCCGGAGACATCACGCAGGACGATCTTCACATCGTCAAAGTATCCCAGATCATACACGGTCTTAAGGTCCGTGTTGAGGACCTTGGCGTCCAGAACCTCACCCTTCTTGGTGGCCAGGCGCAGGAGCACCACGTCCTTGTCCAGCGCGCTGGTGCCCTCGACGTCGATGTCCACGATGCGGTCCAGGCCAAGCAGGTCGCCCTTCATCTTGGTCACCAGGTCGTCCACGGCAGGGAGCAGGTTGATCAGCCCCTCGCGCGAGGCGAACACGGACACCGGGGGCTTCAAGCCGAAGGGGTCGATGACGCGGGTGTCGATGGACAGGGTTTCGCCCAGCTTGCTGAAGCTGCCGGTGATGACATAGCCGGCGTTGGTCAAAAGACCGACTTCTTTGGCAGCGGCGGGAGCAGCGGCGGAAAGCCCCTTGGAGGCCAGGGCCGAGGCCACGGCGTCCTTGGCGATGACGGAGAAGCCCGCCTCGCGCAGACGGTCGGTCAGAAGGTCCGGCAAGCCCTGGCGGAGGTACTTGAGGTCCTCTCCGGCGTTCACCTCAAAGGGCATCACGACGATGGTGACCTCGCGGGGCGAGGTCACTGCGGATTGAGAGGGCCGTGGCGCGGCGAAAACGGCCACCAAGACCGTCAAAAGCGCCAGCGCGAGGAAATATTTTTTGCTGCTACCCCTGGGCATAGAGAACTCCCGAACGCAACTCGAACCGCCGTCCCATGACGCCGGCCAGTTCTATGTTATGCGTTACGACCACGAATGTCATCCCCAAGTCCCTGTTCAGGGACACCAGGAGTTCGCCAACCATTCTGCCCGTTTTCTCGTCCAGATTTCCGGTGGGCTCGTCGGCCAGAAGCGCCTTCGGGCGGAGCAGGATGGCCCTGGCGATGGCTGCCCTCTGGCGTTCGCCGCCGGACAGGGTCGTCACCGCGTGGTCCATGCGCTGCCGCATTCCCACCATCACCAGAGCCTCTCGGGCCAGTTCCAGGGCTTCCGCCCTGGGCTTCCCGGCGATGACGCCGGGCATGGCGACGTTCTCCAGGGTCGTGAATTCCGGCAACAGGTGGTGGAACTGAAAGACAAATCCCATGTCCCTGTTGCGAATTACGGCCCTGCGCCTGGCGTCCAGGACCGCTAGATTCTCCCCGGAGAAGAAAATTTCTCCATTCGAGGGCGTG
Organism: uncultured Desulfocurvus sp.; assembly: GCA_964645095.1. Classification (GTDB taxonomy): domain Bacteria; phylum Desulfobacterota; class Desulfovibrionia; order Desulfovibrionales; family Desulfovibrionaceae; genus Humidesulfovibrio. The sequence goes on from CAZXZF010000066.1 coordinate 10,719, forward strand.
TCCAGGGTTCCCAGAAGGTGCAGGAGGGTCGTCTTCCCGGAACCCGAGGCGCCTAGTATGGCAATGGATTCACCAGGGGTCACGGTCAGATCGATCCCGTCAAGCACCCGCAGGCGCTCCCCTGGCCCAGCAAATTCCTTGCCAACCTTGTTCAGGCGGTATAGCGGCTCTTTATTCATAACGCAAGGCATCCGAGGGCTTAAGCGCCGCAGCGCGCCGGGCCGGGTAGATCGTCGACAGGTAGCACAGGCCGAGCGCCGCCACACCGATCAGCGTCATGTCCAAAAAATCAAGGCGTACAGGCAGATAGTCCACCGGGTAGACATCGCTCGGCAGCTTGATGAACTGGTACTTCTTGAGCAAGAGCGCCACCGGGAGGCCGATGCCGTAGCCCAGTACCGTGCCCACCGCGCCGATGAACGAGCCCTGGTACATGAAGATGCGCCGGATGCTGCGCTCGTCCGCGCCCATGGCCATGAGCACCGCGATGTCCTTGGTTTTCTGCATCACCAGCATCACCAGCATGGTCACGATGCTGAAGGAGCCCACCAGCACGATCATGGCCAGGATGATGAACATGGCCGTCTTCTCAAGCTCCAAGGCAGCGAAAAGATTGGCGTTCATCTCCTGCCAATTGCGCACGAAGACAGGAAAATCATGCAGCTTGGTGCGGATCTGGTCGCTCACGGTCCCGGCCGCATACACATCAGCCAGCCGCACCTCCAACCCGGAGACGATATCCCCCTTGAATCCAAGGAGATTCCGCGCCGCGTCAATGGTCACGTAGCCCAGGGTGGCGTCGTATTCGAACATGCCCGTCTTGAAGATGCCGGCCACGCGGAACACCCGCACCTTGGGCGTGAAGCCTACTGCGCTC
>CAZXZF010000067.1:0-11571 GCA_964645095.1 uncultured Desulfocurvus sp.
TTTCTGGTGTGGTGTTAAAAAAGTCTCTTAGCCGGAAATCAGCCGACCGGCAAGTGTGTGTGCTTCGGGGTCCGGAATGGGTCGGCTCGCGCCGAACAATGTTCTGCCACGACGCCTTCTGCGCCTGAGAATTCACGTCCAGCCTGGGATAGGGCCATGCGCCACGCATTTCCTCCATCTTCGAGCTTGATTTTATTCGCCTGGGTTCTGTATAGTCCTCGGCACTTATGGCAATTTTGGAACTTTCCGACATCAGCGTGCGCTTCGGCGGATTGCAGGCGCTCACGGATGTCTCCTTTCGCGTGAGCGAGGGCGACATCGTGGGCCTCATCGGTCCCAATGGCGCTGGCAAGACCACGGTTTTCAACGTCATCACCGGCGTGTACCAGACCTCGTCCGGGCAGGTGAGCTACGCTGGCAGGCCCCTTAAGTTCCTGCGGCCGCACAAGATCCTGGCGCTTGGCGTGGCCCGCACCTTTCAGAACATCCGGCTGTTCCAGAATATGACAGCTTTGGAAAATGTCATGGTGGCCCAGCACAGCCGCACCCGCGAGGGCGTGTTCGGGGCCATTTTGCGCACCCGGACCCAGAAGCGGGAGGAGGGGCGCATCCGCGAGAAGGCCATGCAGTCCCTTTCCTTCATGGGGCTTGCGGACTTCGCCGGGGAGGTGGCCTCGAACCTGGCCTACGGGCTGCAACGCAGGCTGGAGATCGCCCGCGCCCTGGCCAGCGAGCCGCAGACGCTGCTTCTGGACGAGCCCGCAGCGGGCCTGAACCCGGCCGAGAGCCGGGAGCTCATGCACACCATCGGGCGCATCAGTGCGCTTGGCATCAGCATCCTCATGGTGGAGCACGACATGAAGGTCGTCATGGGCATCTGCCGCAGTATTGTTGTTTTGGATCATGGTGTTATGATCGCCGAGGGCAGGCCTGAGGAGATTCAGCGCGACCCCCGGGTGATTGAGGCATATCTGGGTCACGGATAAAATCAACAACCAGGGGGAAGATGAGATGAAACGCGCGTTGTATTTGGCTGCGGCGGCGAGAAAAAGGAAGAGAAGAAAGCCGAGGCCCCCAAGGCCGCGGGCATCAAGATCGGCAGCCTGGGTCCCCTGACCGGCCAGTACGCGGCCGACGGCAACGACATCAAGAACGGCGTGCTCGCCGCCATCGAGGTCATGAACCCCGAGATGGGCGCCCTGGGCCCCGTGACCCTGCAGCCCGAGGACGACGCCTGCGACCCGCGCCAGGCCGTGGCCGCCGCCAACAAGCTGATCAACGAGAAGGTCACCGCCGTCATCGGCGCGTACTGCTCCAGCGTCACCATCCCGGCTGCCGAGCCGCTCATGGCCGCCAAGATCTTCATGATCACCCCGGCCTCCACCAACGAGAAGGTCACCGAGAGCGGGCACAAGTTCATGTACCGCACCTGCGGGCGTGACGACGACCAGAGCAAGGCCGCCGTGAAGTTCATGGCCGATCACCTGAAGGCCAAGACCGTCTACCTTGTGGACGACAAGACCACCTATTCCCAGGGCCTGGCCGACAACGTCGAGAAGCTCTGCGCCGGCGCCAGCCTCAAGGTGCTGGGCCACGAGCACGTGAACCAGGGCGACAAGGACTTTTCCGCCGTGCTGACCAAGGTCAAGGCCGCCAAGCCCGACGTCTTCTACGTCAGCCTGCAGAACTCCGCCGCCGCCGCCCCCATGCTCATCCAGGTGGCGCGCATGGGCATCAAGACCAAGATCCTGGCCCAGGACGCCGTGTACCATCCGCAGCTGATGGAGCTGGCCAAGAAGGACGCCGAGGGCGTGTTTTTGACCTTCGGCTACACCGACAAGGAGACCCCGTCCTACAAGAAGTTCGCCGAGGCCTACAAGAAGCTCGGCGAGCCCGGCGCCTATTCCGCCTACGCCTACGACTCCGCCGTGGCCTACCTGAAGGCCGTCAAGGCCGCAGGCGGAACCGACCCCGAGAAGGTCAAGGCCGAGCTCATGAAGCTCGACTTCGCCGGCGCCTCCAAGCAGATCAAGTACAAGGAGAACGGCGATTCCGGCTCCAACTACGTGATCCAGGTGGTCAAGGACGGCAAGTTCGAGAACTTCTGGAACCCCGAGAACGGCCAGCTTTACAAGAAGTAGACCGTCCCGCACGCATCGAATCGAAGCACTGGCGGGGGCCTCTCTGGCCCCCGCTTTTCATAAGGCGCAGCACGTGGAAGTTTTTCTCCAGCAGTTGGTCAACGGCATCACCCTGGGCGGGGTCTACGCCCTGGTGGCCCTTGGCTACACCATGGTCTACGGCATCATCCAGCTCATCAACTTCGCCCATGGCGAGATCTTTGCCGCTGGCGGCTACATGGGGGTCATCCTCATCAGCTGGATGGTCGCCCAGGGCTACCCGCCCTTTGTCTGCCTGGGCGTGGCCCTGGTGCTGGCCATGGGCTACTGCGCGCTCCTGGCCATGGCCGTGGAGAAGCTGGTCTACAAGCCCCTGCGTTCCTCTTCCCGACTGTCCGTGCTGCTCTCCGCGCTCGGCATGTCCATCTTTCTGCAAAACGGCCTCATGCTCACCCAGGGCGTGTACGACCGCGCCTACCCCGGCGAGATGGTCCAGGGCGGCTTTGAGGTTGGCGGGGCCATGGTCTCCTACATGCAGATCGTCATCGTCGGCATCACGGTGGCCCTGCTCGTGGGTTTGAACACCCTCGTCTTCAAGACGCGCATCGGCAAGGCCATGCGCGCCACGGCCCAGGACAAGACCATGAGCGCGCTGGTCGGCATCAACGCCAGCCGCATCATCAGCCTGACCTTCGCCATCGGCGCGGCCCTGGCCTGCGCGGCGGGCATCATGGTCGGCATGTACTACGGCAGCGTGCGCTACGACATGGGCTTCGTGCTCGGCGTCAAGGCCTTCTCCGCCGCGGTGCTGGGCGGCATCGGCAACATCACCGGGGCCATGCTCGGCGGGCTGCTCATCGGCATGATCGAGGTCTTTGCCGCAGGGTACATTTCCAGCGAATACAAAGACGTGTTCGCCTTCATCATCCTCATCGGGGTGCTCTATTTCATGCCCACCGGCATCATGGGAGAGAACGTTGACGACACCCGCGTCTAGGAAGCTCTGGCTCGGCTTTGCTGTGGCCATGCTCTGGCTCTATGCGCTCCTGTGGCCGCTTCTGGGCATCAAGCCGGACGGCTTGGAGTTCGCCGCAAGCACCGCCATCTGGGTCAAGTTGGCGGTGGTCTCGGCCATCCTGCTGGCCCTGTGGCAGCTCAAAGAGCGCGGGGTCTTCGACTTCGTGTCCCGCCCGGCCGAGGCCGTGTCCCTGGCCCTTGGCAAGGCCACGGACCGCGTGCCCACGCGGCTCTGGCTGGTCCTTGCCTTCGCCTGCGCCGTGGCCTTTCCGCTGTTCACCGAGCGCTATGCCCATGACGTGGCCATCAGCGTGCTGGTGTACATCTGCCTGGGCCTGGGCCTCAACGTGGTCGTGGGCATGGCCGGTCTCCTGGATCTCGGCTACATCGCCTTCTACGGCGTGGGCGCGTACACTTATGCGCTCCTTTCCGTGCACTTCGGGTTGTCCTTCTGGCTCTGCCTGCCCATCGCCGGGGCCTTTTCGGCCGTGGCCGGGTGCATCATCGGCTACCCCACCCTGCGCATGCGCGGCGACTACCTGGCCATCGTCACCCTGGGCTTCGGCGAGATCGTGCGCATCATTTTAAACAACTGGATGAGCCTGACCAACGGCCCCAACGGCATCCTGGGCATCAAGCCCCCGGGCGCATACTGGTGGCAGGACGGCAAGATTGAGCACATCTGGCTCGGGAGCCTGGAGCAGTTCTACTATGTGATCCTGGGCCTGGCCGTGTGCACCATTGTGGCCGTGTACCGCATCAACCATTCGCGCATCGGCCGCGCCTTTGAGGCCGTGCGCGAGGATCAGACCGCAGCCGAGCTCATGGGCGTGAACACGCTGGGCATCAAGCTTTTGGCCTACGCCATGGGCGCGGTCTTCGGCGGGCTGGCCGGGGCCTTCTTCGCCGCGCGCATGCGCTTCGTCAGCCCCGAGTCCTTCACCTTCATCGAGTCGGCCATGGTGCTGGCCATGGTGGTGCTGGGCGGCATGGGCTCCATCCCCGGCGTGATCCTGGGGGCGCTGGCGCTCATCGCCCTGCCCGAGATCTTCCGCGGCTTCGAGCTCTACCGCATGTTCGTCTTCGGCGGGGTCATGGCCATGATGATGCTCTTCAGGCCCAAGGGCCTGTGGCCCGCCAAGCGCATGGGCGCGCGCAGCGAGGAGAGGGACTAGGCCATGCGCAAGCCCATCCTCGAACTGAAAAACGTCTCGGCCGCCTATGGCCGCATCAAGGCCATCAAGGACATCTCGCTTGTGGTGTACCCCGGCGAGGTGGTCAGCATCATCGGCGCCAACGGCGCGGGCAAGTCCACCACGCTCATGAGCATCAGCGGGGTGCTGCCGCTTTCAGGTGGCGAGATCCACTACGACGGCGTGCGCATCGACGGCACCCCGGCGGACCTGCTGCCCTCGCGCGGGTTGTGCCAGGTGCCCGAGGGCCGACGCATCTTCCCGCGCCTGACGGTGGAGGAGAACCTGGACATGGGCGCCTTCTTCCGCAAAGACAAGGCGGGCATCCTGCACGACTTAAACCGCGTGTTCCAGCTCTTCCCCATCCTCCAGGAGCGCCGCAGGCAGCACGGCGGCACCCTGTCCGGCGGCGAGCAGCAGATGCTGGCCTTGGGCCGCGCGCTCATGAGCCGTCCGCGCCTGCTCCTGCTGGACGAGCCGAGCCTGGGGCTGGCCCCGCTCATCGTGCAGCAGATCTTCCGCATCATCCGCGAGATCAACGAGGCCGACGGCGTCACCGTGGTCCTGGTGGAGCAGAACGCCAACCTGGCGCTCCAGGCTTCCACCCGGGGCTATGTGCTGGAGACCGGCAACGTCATCATGGAGGACGAGGCGAGCGCGCTTTTGGCCAATCCAGACATCCGCAAGGCCTACCTGGGTGAATGACCCGGCATATTCCACAGCCTTGTTCAAACAGGTGAAGTCCCCGGTGCTGTAAAGTGCCGGGGACTTTTACGTGGACCCAGGCGGGCTACGTAGCGTCTTCCGATGATTCTTCTTGCCCCTGGCCTGCTTGATAAGCTACTATTCTGGCATGAAAAGCTGTGCGATACAGGCGGGCTGACTGCGTGCGCCGCAGCCCTGTGAAGAATCTTGTGCGTTGCCGCCCTTGGCTGGCGGTCTTCGCCAGCGTTCTATGGGCGCTGCTGCATATGCTTCCGGCGAATCTTCAGGCCGGGCAGATTGGCGGCAAGGTTTCGCGCCCCGCATCCATCACCGTGGTTTCCGACGACAACTACCCGCCGTATATCTTCCGCAGTGACGAAGGGCAAATCCAGGGCATCCTGGTGGACCAGTGGAAGGCCTGGGAAAAGGCCACGGGCGTGCGCGTGAGCCTGGTGGCCATGGACTGGGAACAGGCCAAGCAGTTCATGCAGGCAGGCAAAGCCGACGTCATTGATACCATCTTCTTCAACGAAGAGCGGGCCAAGATCTACGACTTCACCAAGCCCTACGCCAATCTCGACGTGCCCGTGTTCTTCCACAAGACCCTGGGCGGCATCAGCGACGTCCAGTCCCTGCGCGGCTTCACCGTCGGCGTGAAGGCCGGGGACGCGGTCATCGACGTGCTTGGGCGTTACGGCATCCATTCCCTCAAGGAGTACGACAGTTACAAGGCCATCATCGACGCCGCGCGCAAGGGCGACATCCGCGTGTTCTCCATCGATGCCCCGCCAGCCCTGTACTACCTGTACAAATATGATCTGGAGAGCGAGTTCAGGCAGGCCTTTGTGCTCTATTCCGGGGCCTTCCACCGGGCAGTCAGGAAGGGCGACACCGGGCTGCTGGAGCTCGTCGAACAGGGCTTTGCCGCAATCCCGGCCAGCGAGATGAAGAACATCGAAGAAAAATGGCTGGGCGCGCCCATCGCCAGCAGGCTGAACCTGCGCCTCGTGTTCACCGTTGTCGGCGGCATCGTGGCCCTGGCCTTTGTCCTGTCCGTCTTCATCTTTGTCCTGCGGCGCAGGGTGCGGGCCAAGACAGCGGAACTCAATGTCATGCTGGGCGAGCTGCGGACTAGCGAGGAGCGTTTTCGCACTATCTTCAACTCCGTGAGCGACCTTATCTTCATCCACACCTGGCCGGACGGGCGCGTCGTGGACGTGAACCAGCGGACTTGTGATGTGTTCGGCTATTCCCGCGAGGAGATGCTGAGCCTCCCAGTGGAGGCCATAAGCTCCGGGACCGCCCCCTATGACCAAGCTGATGCCATGGACCTCATGCGCAAGGCCTACGAGGGGACGCCCCAGGTGGCCGAGTGGCTGGCCAAGCGGCGGGATGGCAGCCTGTTCTGGCTCGAGGTATCCATCCGCCGGGCGCTGGTGCTGGGGCGGGAGCACATCCTCGTCTCCTGCCGGGACATCAGCGACCGCAAAGAGGCCGAGGAGGCGCTGAAGGCCTCGGAGAACACCCTGCGCTCCCTGTTCTCCTCCATGACGGACATCATCTTGATCCTTGACGACCAGGGCCGCTATCTGGAGATCGCCCCGACGAACATCGACCGCCTGTACAAGCCTCCTGCCGAGCTTCTGGGCCGCAGCGTGTCGGAGGTGTTCCCCCCGGAACAGGCCGACTATTTCATCAGCATCATCCGTCAGACCCTGAAGACCAGGACCACCGTCTCCACAGATTACCACATGGTCATTGGCGGCAGGGAGTGCTGGTTCGCGGGCAATGTTTCCCCGCTCTCCGCCACCAGTGTCATCTGGGTGGCCCGCGACATCACCGAGCGGAAAAAGGCCGAGGAGGCCCTGTTCGAGAGCCGGGAGCGCCTGCAGCTGGCGCTGGACGCCGCCAATGACGGGCTCTGGGACTGGCGGCTGGACACCGGCGAAGCCTACTTCAGCCCGCGCTACTACACCATGCTGGGCTATGAGCCCGGCGAGTTCCCGGCCAACTACGAGAGCTTCTCCAGGCTGCTGCACCCGGACGACCTCGCAGCCATCAACCACGCCGTCACGACTTCCCTGCACGATTCGGAGACCAACGCCTTCGAGGTCCGCATGCGCGCCAAGTCCGGCGAGTGGAAGTGGATCCTCACCCGCAGCCGGGTGGTGGACCGAAGCTCCTCGGGCGCGCCCGCCAGGCTCGCCGGGACGCATACGGACATCACCGAGCGCAAGAACGCCGAGGAGGCCCTCCTGGCGAGCGAACGGCGTTTTTCCGAACTCATCCGCTACTCTTCCGATTCGATCACAATCCTCGACAAGAACGGAATTCAAGTCTTTGTCAGCGCAGCCGTGGAACGGATGCTTGGCTACAAGCCTTCGGAGCTGATGGGCATTCCGGTCATCAAGGAGATGCTCCACCCAGAGGACCAGGAGAGGGTGGCGGCGGCCTTCCAGACGATCATCCAGGACGGGATGGGCGGAACGCAATACCGGCATAAGCACAAGAACGGCTCCTGGGTGTACCTTGAGGCCTGGGGCACAAACCAGCTGGAAAATCCGGATATCCGCGGGGTTGTCGTCAACGTTCGCGACATCACCGAGCGCAAGCTCGCTGAGGAAGCTCTCAAGGCAAACGTCGTATTCCTTGAGACCCTGGATCGCCTCGACCAGGCCCTGCGCAAGGCCCCGGACCTGGAAGCGATGATGGAAGACGCCCTGGACCTCATCCTGGACGTTCTGGACGTTGACCGGGCCTGGCTCTTCTATCCCTGCGACGTCACCGCCGCAGTCTGGCGCATCCCCATGGAGCGCACGCGGCCGGAATACCCCGGAGCCCTGGCCTTGGGCACGGACTTCCCCATGTCGCCGGAGGTGCGGGATGTCCTCACCGCTGTTCTTGATTCACCAAACCCCTTGAGCCTTGGGCCTGGCGGGGATTTGTCCATGCCCGAGGAAACCAACAAGCCGTTTCACGTAAAGTCCCAACTCCTCTTCGGCATCTATCCCAAGCTCGACAGGCCGTGGGTGCTCGGCCTGCATCAATGCTCCCGCGTTCGCCACTGGACCGAGCGGGAAAGAACGCTGTTCAAGGCCATGGGCGGGCGCATCCAGGACGCCTTGAACAGCCTGCTCTTCCTGCGCGACCTGCGCGAGAGCGAGGAGCGCTACCGCACCCTCTTCGAGCAGTCCCTGGACGCCATCGCCATCCAGGAGGGCCTGCCTCCGGTGTTCACCTGGGTCAACCCGGCCTTCTGCGAACTCTTCGGCTACGGCCCCGAGGAGGTGTACGCCTTCACAACCGAGGACATCTGGAGGCTGGTGCACCAGGACGACCGCGACATGGTGCGCCAGAGCCTGACCAGCCGCATGGTCGGCCGCCAGGAGGAGGTGCGCTACGGCTTCCGCATCATCCGCAAGGACGGGGCCGTGCGCTGGGTGGACGTCACCGGCAGACGCATGAGCCACAGCGCCAGGCCCATGAACCTGTCCATCTACCGCGACATCTCCGAGCGCAAGCGGGCCGAGGAGGCCCTGACCCAGGCCAGGGACGCCGCCGACGCCGCCAATCGCGCCAAGAGCGAATTCCTGGCCAACATGAGCCACGAGATCCGCACGCCCTTGAACGGCATCGTGGGCATGATCCAGCTGCTGAACGACTCGCCCCTGGCCGAGGACCAGAAGCGCTACGCCCAGGCGGCCATCCAGTCCAGCCAGCGGCTGACCAGCCTGCTCGGCGACATCCTGGACCTCTCGCGCATCGAGGCCCGCAAGTTTGCGCTGGAGCGCAAGCCATTTGCCCTGGCCGACATTCTGGAGTCCGTGCAGACGCTCTACCGGCTTCCGGCCGGGCAGAAGGGCATCGAGCTGGTCCTGCGCCCGGCCGCGGACCTGCCGCGGTGGCTCCTGGGCGATGAGCACAGGCTGCGCCAGGTGCTTTTCAACCTCGTGGGCAATGCCGTGAAGTTCACGCAGTCTGGTGAAATCCTGGTGGAGGTGGAGCTCCTGGGGCCGCCTTCGGAAACGCAGTGCCGGGTGCTGTTCGTGGTTTCGGACACGGGCGTGGGCATCCCGAAGGGGATGCTCGACCAGAGCTTCCAGATGTTCACCCAGGTGGAGGGCTCGCTCAGCCGCAGCCACCAGGGGGCGGGCCTTGGGCTGGCCATCGTCCGGCACCTGGTGACGCTCATGGGCGGCCCGGGCATAGATGTGTCCTCGGAGGTGGGCCAGGGCACGAGCTTCTCCTTTGTTCTGCCCTTTGGGCTGCCCGCGCCAGATGCTGTTGAGGAGCGCATCGCGGCCGACGGCCAGCCAGGCGCCTTGGCCGAGCTGCCCTCCCTGACCGGCCTGCGGGTGCTGCTCGTGGAGGACGAGGAGATCAACCAGCTGGCCCTGCGCACCAGCCTGGAGAGGCAGGGCATCATGGTGACCTGCGCCGGGAACGGGGAGGCCGCCCTGGCCGCCTTGCGCGCCGGTCCGTTCGACGGCATCCTCATGGACATCCAGATGCCCGGCATGAACGGCCTGGAGGTCACCCAGGCCATCCGCAGCCAGCCGGAGTTCAAGGGCTGCGCAGACATTCCCGTCATCGCGCTCACGGCCTTTGCCATGAGCGGCGACCGCGAGCGCTTCCTGGCCGCGGGCATGGACGACTACCTGGCCAAGCCCTTCTCCTTTGACGACCTTTCGCGCATGCTGGGACGCATCCGCCTGGCCCGCCTGAACGCCGACAAGTAGCCCCAGGGCAACGGCGCAGGGACGGTTTCATCCTGGCGCGAAGCGCACGGGCGTTGCTGGAATGCCGGGGCGCGGGGCGGTCTTGGGTGCGTGGCCGGGGTGAGGCTCTAGGCCTGGGCCACGGGCAGGCGCACAACGACCCTGGTCCCGTGTCCCTGGCGGCTGTCCACGAGGATGTCGCCGCCCAGGCCCTTGATGATGCCGTAGCTGACGGACAGGCCCAGCCCCGTGCCCTGGCCCACGTCCTTGGTGGAGAAGAAGGGCTCGAAGATGCGCGGCAGGTGCGCCGGGCTGATGCCGTGCCCGGTGTCCCTGATCTCGATGACGAGTTCGCCGGCCTCGGCGCGGGTGGAGACATTGAGGTCGCCGCCAAAGGTCATGGCGTCCAGGGCGTTGTCCAGGATGTTGCCCAGGGCGGTGCCCAGGTTTGCGCCCGGCAGGGCCACCTGGGGCACGTTCAGGGCGGGCAGGCCGGGCGCGAGGTCCGGGAAGGCCTTGACCTGCGCCTCATTGATGCGGGGCTCCCGTTCGGCCAGCAGGCCCGTGAGCAGGGCCGACAGGTCAGCCTGCTCGGCCAGGTCGGGCTCCGGGGCGAGGCCGTCGGCTGGCCTGGCGCCAGAGGCGCTCTTGGGGTCGGGGCTGGACTTGTGGCACAGGCAGAGCAGCTTGGCCGTGAGCTGCTTCACGCGCAGGCCGTGCTCATGGAGCTTGGCCGCGCTCTGGGAGAGTTCGGTCAGCGTGCCGGAGACTCCGCCAGTGCTTGCCTCCGGCGTGTTTCCGAGGTGATCGGCCTGGCGCCCGGCGAGGTGGTCTGCCAGGTCGGCCACCAGGTCGTCCATCCACCCGGCCAGGGAGACCATGACGTTGACGGGGTTGTTGATCTCGTGGGCCACGCCCTCGGCCATGTGGCCCAGCGCCGCCATCTTGGCCGTCTCGGCCATGCGCAGGCCTTCCTGGCGCTCCTGGCGGCGGTCCTGGGCGCGGATGATGGCTTCCACCAGCCGTTCAATGGGCACGGGTTTGACGAGGTAGTCCGTGGCGCCGAGCTTCATGCCCGCCACGGCGGTGGCCAGGTCGTTCTGGCCGGTGAGCATGAGGGCCTCGGCCTGGGGCCGCACGAGCTTCAGCTCGCGCAGCAGGGCCAGCCCGTTCATGCCCGGCAGGTTCACATCGAGCACGGCCACGTCGATATCAAACCCGGCGGCCAGGCGCAGGGCCTCCTCACCGTCGTAGGCGGTTCGGACCTCAAAACCCCGCGCCTGGAGCCGCTCGGCCAGAAGATCGGCGAAGTCGCGCTCGTCGTCGACGAGCAGGACAGCGTTCATGGCTGCCCCCGGACTACTTCTTGTCGTTCTCGTGCATGACCTGGTCGGCGTCGTCGAAATCCCCGGCCTGGGCAAAGGTGGCGGCCACCATCATGTCTTCCATCTTCTGGCGGTAGGCGCCCTTGATGCTCTTGACCAGGCGGTCGATGTCCACGGGCTTCTTGTGGTACTCAAACGCGCCGAGCTGCATGCACAGCTCCTGGTCCTGCTCGCTTCCGTGGCCGGTCAGGATGATGACCTGGACGTGCGGATGGGCCTTCTTGACCTTGCGCAGCACTTCCACGCCGTCGATGCCGGGCATGCGCAGGTCGAGGACCATGACGTCGGGCACCTCGTCCTTGACCATCTCCAGGGCGGTCTCGCCGTCATGGGCCACATTGGAGCCCATGTCGCGCATCTTCATGCGCTCGGCCAGGGTGTTGATGAAATTTTCCTCGTCGTCGACCAGCAGCAGCTTGATCTTCTTGCTCAC
>CAZXZF010000068.1:0-11285 GCA_964645095.1 uncultured Desulfocurvus sp.
TGCGGATGGCCCCGGCCTTGCCCTTGAGGAAGACGATGTCCTCCTCAATCTGCTTCGGCGTGGGGAACTTGTTGACCAGCGGATCCTGGTCGGAGCGGTACGGGCTGAAGGAAACGGCCTTGACCTGGCCGGTGAAATCGAGCTGCGGGTCGGCCGGACGGTTGAAGAAGGCCCAGAGGCCCAGGTTCGCAACCACGACGATGAGCACGATGAGTGCGTTCTTGCGCATAGTGCCGCCAACTCCAGGGATGGCGCGTTCGGCTAAAGTTCCTTTACTCCCCGGCGGCGCGGTGTCTCTCCCGCAATCCGCCGCTGGCCGCCTCGCGGCCCGTGCAACCCTTCCCATCCCACAAAAACAGCGGCCCGGTAGGCCGCCTTGGCGCGCGTTGACCCTGCACGTCTCCCGTGCCCGTCAACCCATTCGTCCACGCGGGGCAGCCAATACTGCATCCGGCCGGTTCAGGCAAGCCGCCTTCCGTTTCCGGCTCGTGCGCACAAGGCAAGAGTGTACCTTTTGTGCGCACCTCGGCTTTCGAAACGCCCGCGCGAGCGTGTCTGCACAGGTAAAAAGCAAGGCCCGTGCCAAAGGCAACCGGCCATAATCACAGGATTAAATCTGCATACGTAGTGCGCAGAAAAATATTCGTGTATAATATTTGCGCACTCGCCCGTCAAGGGGTTTTGGCCGCGGCATGGGCCACTCGGCGCAGCACGGCTTCACACCGGGCCGGAAATGAGGCACAAGGATCGGGCGAGGCGATACATGAATCAGGCCATTTGGATTTGGGCGGCGCTGGCCGCGCTGGCGGCACTGGCCGGGCTCTCTGCGGCCTGGTGGGGGCGCTTGCGCTTCGTGCGCGGACGCCGCGCCGTCATCGCCGTGGCCGTTTTCCTGCTGGTGGGCGCGGCCGGGGGCTTCCTGGCGCGCGACCCGCTGACCCAAAGCATCCGCCAGGACTACGCCGACGCCCGCGCCGAAGACATCTTCCGCACCGAAGGGCTGCTGCGGGCCCTGGCCGAGGCCGAACCCGAACAGACCGAGATTCTGCGCGGACGGCTGGCCAAGGCCCTGGCCGCCACCGGCGACGCCGACGAACGCAGCGCCGTGGAGCAACGCCTGCGGGACGAGGCCACGGGCCTGGCCCTGGCCACCGGGTTCGCCCGCCTGGGCAATGCCTCGGACGAGGCCGCCGCACGCCTGGCCGAGGCCCTGCTGGGCGCCCTGAAAGAGCTCTCCGCCGCGGACTCCACCCTCTGCCTGGGCCTGCTGCACCCGGCCTCGCAATCCCCGGTCCAGGCCGCGACCCTGGCCCGCCTGCGCGGAAGCGTGCGCACGAGACTCGACGCCGCCCTGGCCCTGGTGCTGGCCTCCAGCTCGCTCAGGCCCCAGCTCGCGCCGCTGCCCGCCAAGGCCGACGCCGCCCTGGCCGACATGTTCGGCGAAAACCTGCCCGCCTTCCAGCAAAGCTACGGCGACCCCCAAAAGATCCAGGCCCTGTTCGAGGCCTTGAGCAACCCGGCCCAGGCCGCACGCATCGCCCCCGACACCCTCTGCGCCTTTGCCCAAGACCTGCTGCGCGCGCTTCTGCGCATGCACCCGGCCGAACGCGGCCCTGGCCTGCGGCGCCTGCTGGGCGCATAAGCAAAGGCCCCGGCAACAGGGGCGAACCCGTGCGCCCCCCTTTGCCGCAAAGCTAAAGGCCGCCCAGGGGGGGATTCTCCCTGCACCCCTTCGGCATCGGGCCGCTGGCTCTGCATCTTGCGCGATTGCCTCAAAGCATCTGACGAACGTAGCCCGGCACCTCGGCCAGCGGCATGGGCCGCGAGAACAGGTACCCCTGCCCCAGGTCGCAGCCCATTTTCTTGAGCGCCTGCCGTTGCTCGCTGGTCTCGATGCCCTCGGCCACGGTCTTGAGGCGCAGGCTGCGGGCCAGGGTGATGATGGCGCGGATGATCTCGCGGTCCTCGTCACTCTCCATGATCCTGCGCACAAAACTCATGTCGATCTTCAGCCGGTCCAGGGGCAGCTTTTGCAGGGCGCTCATGGATGAATAGCCGGTCCCGAAGTCGTCGATGGCGATGCCCATGCCCTTTTCCTTGAGGCGTGCCAGCGTGTTGGCCGAGGCTTCGGGGTACTTCATGATCGAGGACTCGGTTATCTCAAGCACCAGCGCGGGAGGCGGCAGGCCGTTGTCCGCCAGCGCCTGCTCGATCTGCTCCGCCAGCCCCCAGCGCGAAAATTGCCGGGGCGAGATGTTCACGGACACGGTCAAGCCCTCGGCTCCGGATTGCGCGCGCAGCAGGGCGGCCATGTCCTTGCAAGCCCGGGCCACGGCGAACTGTCCCAGTTCGAAGATCAGGCCGGATTTCTCGGCCAGGGGGATGAATTCAACGGGCCGGATCATGCCCCGCTGGGGATGCTCCCAGCGCATGAGCGCCTCAAAGCCGGACAGCCGGTTGGTGGCCAAGCACACCAGGGGCTGGTAGACCAGGAAAAACTCCCCGGCATCAAGCCCGCGGCGCATATCGCTTTGGAGGCTCAGCGTCTGGATGGCGGTTTTGTGCATCTTGGGCCTGTAGACCACGACCAGGTTCCTGCCGCGCTGCTTTGCGCTATGCAGGGCGATGTTCGCATTGCGCAACAGGTCTTCCGGCTGGTTGTCCGGCACTGGGGCATAGGCCACCCCGAAGCTCGCCTCGATCTGGAAGTTCTGGTTCCCGATGCCCATCGACACCAAAAGACTCTTGCGGATGCGCTTGATGGTCTGCATGACCTGGGCCGGACTCAACTCCTCAAGCACGAGGATGAATTCGTCGCCGCCATAGCGGCACACGGTGTCGATCTTGCGCGTGCAGGCCAAAAGGCGCTGGGCGACCTCGCGCAGCAGCAGATCCCCGGCCTCATGGCCCAGGCTGTCGTTGACCATCTTGAACCGGTCCAGGTCGATGAACACAATGGCGAACTGGACGCCGTCCTTGCGCAGGGCGCGCTCGTTGGCCTGGGCGATGCGGTCCAGGCACAGCGTGCGGTTGGCCAGGCCGGTGAGCGGGTCGTGCAGGGCGCGGAAGAGGAGTTGCTCCTCCAGTTGCTTGCGCTCTGTGATGTCGAAGAAGATGGCCGAGATCCCGTCGTTGCTCCAGGGGGCGATGGATATGGAGAGATGGATTCCCTTGGTGCTGAGGTATGTCTCGAACTGCGCGGGCTCGGCTGAAAGCGCTACGGTGGATAACTTGCCAAGAAACAGATCCTCATCGTTGCCGTAGGCCTCCGTGACCGGCAGGCCCACCACGTCGTCGGCGCACAGGTTGAGAATCGTTTCAAAGCTGCGGTTGACAGCCTCGATCCGGTAGTCGATCACCTCTCCGCAGCCGTCCCGAATCGGAGAATGCAGCGCCGCGCCTTCCGTCATGTTGTCGAAGAGCGAGTGGAACCGCTGGGCGCTTTCCTGGAGTTCAATTTCTGCCTGTTTGCGCTCGGTGATGTCGCGGAAAATGCCCCCAACGCCAAGCACGCGGCCTTCCGCATCGAGCCTGAGCCAGGAGGAGATGGCCACGTGGACAGGCGTCCCGTCCTTGCGCCGGAGCACGGCCTCATGGTCCCGGATCTCGCCGCGCTGCCGGAGCTCATCCGTCATGTGGACGCACTGCAACGGGAACATCCAGAAATGCTCCTGGGGCTTGCCCAGCATCTCCTCGGCAGAGGCGAAGCCGAGCAGCTCCACGCCCGAGGGGCTGAGCATGTCGATCCTGCCCTCGCTGTCGATGCGGTAAAGGGCGTCCGTGCTGTTTTCGATGACTTCGCGGTACTTCTCCTCGCTCTCGCGCAGGGCTTCCTCGGCCTGCTTGCGTTCGGTGATGTCCTCCAGAGTGCCCGTGATGAAGGTCGGCTGGCCCTGCTCGTCCCGCTGCAGAGAGGCATTGATGAAGGCGATGAACGTGGAGCCGTCAAGGCGCTTGAATTCACGCTCCATGCTCATCCCGTCGGGCGAGGCCAAAAGGGCTTCCAGGAAGGCCTGGCGGTCCTCCGGATGGAGGTAGGCGTCATGGGCCAGATTGGTGATGCCTTCCAGCATGTGCTGGCGGTCCGCATATCCGAGCATCCGGGCCAGGGTCGGGTTGCCATCGGTGAGGCACCCGGCGAAGGTGCTGTGGAGGATGCCGACACGGGCGCTGTTGAAAATGATCCGGTACTTCTCTTCGCTCTCGCGCAGGGCCGACATCATGGCCCGAAGCTCGGCGTTGACCTGCATCACCTCCTCAGAACTGACCCGCAGTGATCGCTCCAGCATCTCCCGGTCATCGTCGGCCTGCGAATAGGTGCCGCTGACCATCTGCGCAAAGCCGGAAAAGTCGTTGCAGGACGTGCTGTCGCAGCCGAGCTTCTTGAGCTGTCGAGCCAGGAGCCGATGCAGGGCCATGGCTACTCCTCGGTGAAGGTGGTGATGGTCATGGTCTGGTTATGCAGCTCACAGCGGCCGGTATCGGCCAAAGGGGATATCTCCCCATAGGAGTAGAACCCTGCCAGCATGGCCTGTTCGCCCAGGATGTCCCGCACCGCCTCGGTCTCATCCTCCACCCGCTGCTTGAGAATGAGCTTGCGCCCCACGCAGCTGATGCACAGGGCGAGGTCGGCGCCAACGCCGGAAACCTGAAGGCTCTGCTGGGCCGATGCACCCGCGCCGTCAACCAGGCGGTCAAAATTGGCATACATGAGCGTGGCCCGGGAGCCCTCCGGGATGTCTCCGGCAAAGGTCATGGACTTGTCCTCTTCGTTCACGCTCAAGACGGTGCGCACCAGGCCGCTGCCGACAATTCCAGCGTGCTCCACGCTCAAGGGAAAGAGCAGGGCGGAGGCGGGCAACTCCGCAGCGTGCTTGCCAAGGTACTTCTTGTAGAGGTCAAGCACGGGCTGCCCGTCGAGCTCGTAGAGGACGTTCCCCCGGGAGCGGGTGACCAGGCGTTTTGCCCCGAAGATATCCCAGCCGCCAACGCAACCCCAGCCGATGCGCAGCCGCGCGCCGTAAAAGCCCAGGGCCGCCACGATCCCGCATTGGGCCGGGGCATTGGCCAAGAGGAGCGTTTCCTTGAATCTTTCGCCATCGCCAGCCAGTCCTCCGGTGACCATCGCCTTTGGCGGCAGGCCGGCTGTCAGGCCCTGCACCAGACGGGTGCCGTTCACCAGGAGCCCGTCGGACAGGACCAGCACGTGACGCAGCCCTTCCTTGTCCAGCCCCGCAGCCAGGCGGGCACCAACGGCCCCGCTGTCTTCACCCTGCTCGATGGCCGTGCTGACCAGCGCGACACGGGTGTCAGCGAAGCCCACGGCTGTGACCGTGACGCTGCCCTCCAGCACCTGCGCACCCGCGATCTCCCCGGCTGTGCTGCACCCCAGGAGGCAGGCCCGGGGATACATGGCGCGAAGCCGAGGAAACAGCGCCGGATCGCGCAGGCGCTGCGTGGCCCCGAACACAAAGGCCAGCGTTGCATCTTCGCCAAGGCCGGGTGGCCGATCCCAGTCCTTCCCCATTCGCCCAACGAGTTGTTCCGTTTTCATGCGTCCCCCCGGGTGCAATCTTCCTTGCGTGCAAATGCGGCCAGACGTTGGCTTCTTTCCTTGGGTAACTCCGGCTTGCGCCGCAGACATCCCGTGCCCCCTGCACAGAGGGCGCGCCCTTCTTCTCAATACGACGGCCAGCGGCCCCTCAAGCAAATGTCTTTCGGCATGGCCCCGCAACGGTCTCCCCCTCCTGGCGAGGCCGGGCGGCCTGCAAGCCTGTCCGCACCGGGGGCTGGTTGCTTCAATCCGAGCGGTGCGGTGCGTCAAGGGCAATGGGCGTTCACTCCTGCCCAGGGGGCAACGGACGGTTATTTGTCCTTCCAGCGCTCACGGATCACAGCGATCTCCCCGGAGCAGCGAAAGAAGGCCTCCACCACCTGGGGATCGAACTGCGTGCCCGCGCCCTCACGAATGATCCGGTGGCACTTCTCTTCCGGGAAGGCCTGCTTGTAGGGCCGGTCGCTTGAGAGCGCGTCATACACGTCCACCACGGCCACCACGCGGGCCTCCACCGGGATGGCGTCCCCAGCCAGACCAAAGGGGTAGCCCTTGCCGTCCCAGCGCTCGTGGTGGAACAGGGCCAATATCCTGGAGAGGCCAAGGAGCTCGGTGTCGACCAAGCCCCGTGCCGAGTCGGGGTTCAAGCAGAGTTGGTGGGCCTCGTCCTTGCTGGTCAGCGGCCCCAGGATCTCGCAACCATACATGCAGTGCAGCTGCATGACCAGAAACTCGGACCCGGTGAACTTGCCCGGCTTGAGCAGTATCTCGTCAGGGATGCCGATCTTGCCCACGTCGTGCAGGGGGGCGCATTCGCGCAGCATCTCGCAACGGTCCTCGGGCAGGCCCACGGCCTGGGCAAGCAGGGCGCTGATCTCGCCCACGCGGATGACGTGCCGCCCGGTCTCGTTGTCCTTGAATTCCGCCGCGCGGCTTAAACGCTGCATGACCTGGCGGCGCGTGGTCTCCAGTTCGGCGGTGCGCTCGCGCACCAACTGCTCCAGGTTGGTCTGGTAGGCCCTGTTCTCGCGGATCAGCCGCGCCTTGTCCAAGGCCTTGTCCAGGGTGTAGTCGAGCATCTTGAAATTGTGCAGAGGTTTGGTGATGAAGTCCCAGGCGCCCAGGCGCATGGCCTTGAGCGCGTCCTCCACGATGCCGACGCCGGAGAGCACGATGAGGGGCAGTTCCCTTGTCCTGGCCACGGCCTCCTGGATAAACGAGTAGCCGTCCATCACCGGCATGTTCAGGTCCACGATGACCGCCTCGAGGCTCTGAAGGTTCTGGCCCAGAATCTCCAAGCCCTCCATGCCGTTGGCCGCCGCCAGCGTGTCGTAGTCGAGCTCCTCGAGATAGTCGCAGAGCGAACGGCGCAGGGCGGCTTCGTCATCGATGACCAGGATGGACATGGGCTACCTCCCCCTTTCCTTGATGAGCGTCCGGATGCGCGCCACTATTTCGGCCATGTCAACGGGCTTGTAGAACACGTCCTGCTCGACCATGCCCAGGTCCAGCAGGGCGCGGGGCAGGGAGAACTCCCCAGAGCCCGTGTGCACGATGAACTGCCCGCAGAGTTTTGCCGCCGCCGCACTCTCGATGAAATCCGTTCCGTTCATGCCCGGCAAGCGCAAGTCCACCACGCAGAGCGCCGCAGGCCGTTGCCGCAGCATTTCCAGGGCTTCTTCGCCGGAGCACGCTCCGCGCAGTTCGAACCCGTCGAACTCCGTGAACTCGCTCAAATAGTCCAGGAGCATCTCGCGGACCCGCTCCTCGTCGTCGAGGACGAGGATGTTTTTCCTGGGCTCAGGCATGGCTGGCCTCCGGAGTCTCTGCGGGCAGCTCGATGAAGAAGGTGGCGCCCTGGCCAGGGGCTGAAGAAAGCCACATCCTGCCCCCGTGGCCCTTGGTGATGATGAAGAAGGACACGGACAGGCCGAGCCCCGTCCCCACGCCGGGCGGCTTGGTGGTGAAGAAGGGCTCAAGAACCTTGCGCTGGACATCCTCGTCCATGCCCGGGCCGTTGTCCGCCACCTCGATGCGCACGCCAGCGTCCACGGCGCGCAGCCGGATGTCGATCCTGGGGTTCGCCGTGGGAGGAGTCGCCATGGCCATGGCCTGGGCCGCATTGCGCAGAAGGTTCAGGATGACCTGCTCTATCTCCGTTTCCGTGCAGCTGCAGCGGGGGAGATTTTCCTCAACGTCCAGCGCTATCTCGATGTTCTTGAAGTCAAAAGACTTCTTGAGGTCGTAGTCGGAGGAGGCCAGGAAGACGGATTGCTCGACAATCTGGGGCAGGCTGCACATCTGGCGCTTGGACTCGCTGCGGCGGCTGAAGTTGAGCATGTTGCGGATGATGCCCGAGGCGCGCTGGGCTGCAGCCTGGATATCCTCCAGGTACAGGCCGACCTTGCGGGCCTGGAGGTATTGCTGCAGCAGGTCCATGTCCAGGCCCAGGCCGGCGGCTGTCTTCTGGTTCTTCTCATGGGCCGGGTCGGTGCGCATGATGAGGTGCTGCACGGCCTGGTGCACGATGCCAAGGGGGTTGTTGATCTCGTGCGCGATGCCCGCAGCCAGGCTGCCCAAAGACATCATCTTCTCGGACTGGATGAGCACCTCCTGCATTTTGCGCTCTTCGGTGATGTCGTGGATGATGTTGACGTAGCACTGCTCTCCGGCGATGGACACCAGCTGGGCCGAGCTGACCACGCGCCGCACGGCGCCGTCCTTGCGCCGCAGCAGGAACTCGAAGTCCTTGACGCGGCCTTCGGACTGGAGCCGCTTCAGGAATTCGCCGCGCATCCCTGGGTCGTTCCAGAGGCAGAGTTCGTTGACCGAGCGGCCGACGGCCTCCTCCCGGGGGTAGCCGGTGATGGTCTCGAAGGCGGCGTTGGCGGCGATGCGCATGGAGTCCCGGAGGCGCACGAAACTGATGCATTCCGGGGCCATCTCGAAGATGCGCGAGAACTTTTCCTCGCTCTGGCGCAAGGCCTCCTCAGCCTGCTTGCGCTCGGTGATGTCGCGGAAGATGCCCTCCACGCCCAGGGTGTTGCCCGCCCCGTCGCGGTAGAAGCTGGCCGTGATGGCAGCCTGCACGGGCGAGCCGTTCTTGCGCCGGAGCAGTATCTCGTGGTCGTACACGACTCCGCCGGCCTGGAGCTTGGCCAAAAGCGCCGTGCGCTCGGAGGGCGCCATGTAGAACGCGCTGATGGGCTGGCCCAGCACCTCGTCCATGGATTCCGCGCCGTACATGCGCAGCCCCGACGGGCTGAGCATGATCAACCCGCCTTCTGCGTCGGTGCGGAAGTAAACGTCCTGCATGTTCTGGATCACCGAGCGATACATTTCTTCACTCGCGCGCAGCTCCTCCTGCACGTCCTTGAGCTTCTGGATGTCCAGGTTCAGGCCCACGAGGCGCGTGGGGCTGCCGCTTTCGTCCCAGGCGATGGCCCGGCCCTTGCCCAGCACCCAGCGGTAGCTGCCGTCGGCCTGGCGCATGCGGTACTCGGCCTCGAACAGGCCCTGGCCGCCGGAGCGGATGTAGCCCGTGAGGGTGTGGTCGGTGCTGGTCCGGTCCCCGGGGTGCAAGAGCCCGATCCACCCGGCAAAGGTGGCCTCCACTGCGCCAGGCTCAAGGCCCAGCATGGCGAACCACTGGTCGCTGAAAAAGGCCTGGCCCGTGGCCGGGTAGAAGTCCCACACGCCGGAGTTGGTCGCCTCGGTGGCCAGGCCCAGGCGCTCGGTCTGTTCCAGCAGCTCCTGCTGGGCCATGCGCAGGCTCTCCACCTTTTCGTTCAGCCTGCGCTTGAGGAGATAGCTGATGCATCCCAGACAGAGGAGCAAAAGCGAGACGAACAGGGCCGCCAGCTTCAGCAGGCGCAGGGTCTCCGGGCTCAACATGCCCTCGCCGGAGAGGGAAACCCAGCGCTTGCGCGAAGCTTCGATGTCCTCGCTGGATATCTCGGACAGGGCCCTCTGCACGGCGCTATAGAGCAGGGGGTACTTGCGGCTCACGCCGATGCTCATGGGGTAGGAGAGGTCCGAGGTGCCGGCCACGCGCAGGTTGGTCAGGGTTTCCTTCTCGATGTAGTAGGAGGCGCTGGCGAGGTTTTCCACAAAGGCGTCGATCTCGCCGAAGGACAGCATGCGCAGGCCCTTGAGCACGTCGTTCACCGGCACCACGGTGAAGCGGTCCTGGCCTTTCCCGCGAACATATTTTTCCGAGGCGTAGCCCGCGACCACGCCCACGCGCGCGCCAGCCAGGTCGGTCCAGGTGACGGTGCCGGTGAAGCCCCGCGTGGTGGTGATGATGACCAGGGGCAGGGTGATGTAGGGAGCGGTGAAGTAGGCGAAATGTTCGCGCTCCGGCAAGCGCACGATGACGGCGGAGAGGTGCGTCTCGCCGCGCTCCAGGCTGGCCAGCTGGTCGTTCCAGTCGTAGCTGGGTTCTTTCCGGAAGGTGACGCCGAGCAATTTCTCGATCTTGGCGATGATGTCCGCAGATAGCCCCGCATACCTGCCGCCGTTGGTGCGGAACTCAAGGGGCGGAAAGTTGGCCTCGTAGGTCAGGACGATGTTGTCCCGGTTCTCGTCCAGCCACTTGCGCTCCTCTGCGGACAGGGCCGCGAAAGGCCTGTCCGCTGCATTCAGGCTTGCGCCGGCATAGAGAGTGGTGATCAGCAGGGCGCCCAGGAGGAAAAAGGGGACAAATTTGCGCACGGGCACCTCCACGAGCAGCCATGCCGACACCTTTTAGAAGTCTCATGGCGTTACCATGGTGGGAGAATATTTGGCAAGTGGGGAAAAATACGCTGCGTATTCTTTGGGCATAGGTCCCGACGGATTCGCCCTGGGGCTGGCCAGGGGAACGTGGGCCAGCAACAACGAGATGCGGGCCTTCGGCACCCCCTGAAGCGTGCGGGTGTGCCCAGCAGGCCTTTCGCCTTGAGGCCCCAGCTCCAAGAAGGGCCAACCGCGTGCTGTTTTTTGAGCGTCTCCGCTCAAAAAACAGCACGCATTGCCAGGGCCAAGCCAGACCGGGGCCTTCGCCTTCGCCATCCCGGCCCAGCCCGTAGGAGGGGGTCCGGGGGGCATCATGCCCCCCGGCGTCTGCGGAGCAGTATTCTCTTATTTCCCCAGCCGCGCGAGCAGGGCCAGGGCTTCTGCCGTGGGCTTGAGTTCGACGCGCCGGTATTCGCGGCCGTCGGCGGTTCTGGTCATCAGGCCGCAGTCGATGAGCCCGCGCCGCAGGAGCGCGTGGTCGCCGAAGCTGTGCAGCGTGTTCAGGAGCTCGTTGAGTTGCGTTTCGCTGAAGGCCTGCCGGGCCGGGATGCGCGTCCAGATGACCCACAGGCAGGATCCCTCCATGCCGCGTTTGCCGGGCCAACGCAGGAGCAGCCCATTGCTGTCAAAGAGCCGCGCCAGCCGCGTCAGCCGGGCCGGGTTCACGGGTTCGGGCAGCGGCTGGGCCGGAGCGGGCGGCATGGCCTGCAGGGCGCTGGCGCGCAGGTGCTGGAAGTTCTTGTGGCCGCTTGAGCGCGCCAGCATGTTCAGCAGCTCGACATGGCCGGGGGTGCGCCCGCAGTCGGCCAGCTGGCTGCCGAGCGAGCGCGCGAACGCAGAGATGTCGCCCACATGAAGGGGCAGGAGGGTCTTGGACATGACGTATCCTCACACGCGCCAGATCCGCAAGGGGACCGCCGGTGGTCGCCGACTTCCGACTCGGCACGGGAATACG
>CAZXZF010000069.1:0-11193 GCA_964645095.1 uncultured Desulfocurvus sp.
TCGTTGCCCACCGGGGGCAGGATGGTGCGCCAGGCCTGGGGCAGGATGACCAGGAACATGGTCTGCTTGGTGTTGAACCCCAGCGAGCGCGCGGCCTCGGTCTGGCCCTTGTCGATGGCCGTGATGCCCGCGCGGAAGACCTCGCCCATGTAGGCCCCGTAGCACACGCTCATGGCGATGACCGCTGCGGTCAGGTCATGGACGTTGAGCACGCGGCCCAGGGCGTAGTAGATGTAGAAAAGCTGCACCAGAAGCGGGATGCCGCGGATGATCTCCACGTAGGTGGAGGCCAGCAGGTTGATGGCCTTGTTCTTGGAAACGCGTCCCAGTCCGGTGATCAGCCCGATGATGCAGGCGCAGATGATGGAGATGACCGTCACCTCGAAGGTGATGATGACGCCGTCCGCCAGGTAGTAGATGATGCGCCTGTAGGGTGCGGGCTCAAAGAGGATGAGGTAGGCGATGGCGCAGACTGCGCCGACGATGCTGATGGTCCAGGCGTTGAACAGCCCCCAGTCGCTCTTGCTGGGGATGGCTGCGCCTTCGCCCACGTCGATGATTCGTGTCTCGCTCATGCGTTCTTGGCCTCTGGTTTGGAATGCCGGGGGGCCGCCAGCTGGCGACCCCCCGGAGAGAATGCGTGCGCAGGCTTGTGCAGCCGGTCCCTGGGGGCCGGTCTACTTCATCTTGTGCTGTTCCTTGATCTTGTCGAAGGTGCCGTCGGCCTTGATGGCGGCCAGGCCCTTGTTCACGAGGTCAAGCACGGCCTTGTTGCCCTTCTTGACGGCGATGCCGATGTTCTCGACCTTGTCGCTCTTCAGGGTGGCGGCGATCTTGATCTTGTCGGCGTACTTCTTGGTGGTGTAGTCCACGGCCACCGGGCTGTCGGCGACGACGGCCTGGATGCTGCCCTTGACCAGGTCTTCCATGGCCAGGCCCACTTCGTCGTAGGTCTTGATGGCCTTGAAGCCCTTCACGTCCTTGACGACGAAATAGCTGGTGGTGCCGATCTGGGCGCCGATGCTCTTGCCCTTGAGGCCGGCCAGGTCAATGGCCTTCTCCTTGGTGCCGACCACGAGCATCTGCTCGATGGCCATGATGGGCTCGGAGAAGTCCATCTTCAGCTTGCGCTCGTCGGTGATGGACACGCTGGAGGAGATGGCGTCGTACTTGCCGTTTTCCAGGCCGCCGAAGATTCCGTCCCAGGCCACGTTCTTGAACTCGGCCTTGAAGCCGGCCTTCTCGGCCGCTGCCTTGATCACGTCAACCTCGAAGCCCACGATTTCCTTCTGCTCGTTCATGTACTGCATGGGGGGGTAGGCGGCGTCGCTGGCGAAGACGATGGTCTTGGGACCGGCAGGGGCGGGGGCGGCGGCGGGAGCCGGAGCCTCGGCCTTCTTCTCTTCCTTCTTCTCGCCGCAGCCGACCACGCCCAGGGCGAGGATTGCGCAGGCGGACACCAGGAACAGGGACTTGAACAGGCGTTTCATGAAATTTCCTCCAGTTGAAGCGTTCATTGAGTGCAACCACACGACAATACGCTCCCGGTCAGGGCGGTGGAACAGCGCCCGGCCGGGTAGATTCCGTGTACCAACCGTCCGTGCTGGCCGATGACGCACGGCACAGACTTATCCCTTAGACACATCGCGATGAAAAAACAAGAACCAGGGCGTGGCGATGAGTGTTTGCCCGCATCAGCTCCCGGGGCGAAGTCCGCTTGACCGCGCCGCCCGCTGGGCTTACACAGGCGCAAGGCCCGTTCCCGAACAGCACGCGTTGCCAGTACCGGCCCTTCGGTTGGCGGGCAAGCGGGCGCAACACCAGCGGAATAGACACATGATGAACAGCGCGCCGGAGACCCCGGACACCCCCTTGATCGCCCCGCCGCAGCATTCGAACAAGATCTTCTCGTATTTCATGCTGTTTTTTCTTGTGGTCGCCCTGTTCTGGGGCTTTGTGCTGGTGGAGCCGTTCATCCACACCATCATCATCTCCGCCGCGCTTTCCATCATTTTCTCGCCCCTGTACCTGCGCATCAGCGCCCGCCTGGGCGAGCGGGCCAACATCGCCGCCGGGATCACCGTGGCCGTCGTGGTCTTCGCCATCATCCTGCCCACTGTTTTTCTGGCCTGGGGCCTGGTGACCCAGGGCCTTGAGTCCATGCACATGATAACGCGCTGGGTGGACCAGGCCGACACGGGGAACATCTTCCGCGACCACCGCCTGGAGCCCTACCTGTCCTGGCTCCGGTCGAACCTGCCGTTTTTGAAGATCGACGAGGCCACCATCCAGGCCAAGCTGCTCCAGTATTCGCGCGGCCTGGCCCAGTCCATCTTCGACACCAGCGCCTCGCTGGTGGGCAATGTGGCCAAGCTGCTGCTGCGCTTCTTCCTCATGATCTTCATGGTCTTCTATTTCCTGCGCGAAGGCCGGGGCATTGTGCAGAAGCTCAAGTATCTGGCTCCCATGCCCACGCACCAGGAAGACATCATCATCGACAGCCTGCAGCGGGTGGCGCGCGCGGTGCTCTTCGGCAGCCTGCTCATCGCCGTGCTGCAAGGGCTGGTGGGGGCGCTCGGGCTGTACCTCGTGGGCGTCCAGCCGCTGTTCTGGGGCACCATGATGGGCCTGGCCGCGCTCATCCCGGTCATCGGCACCGGCCTGGTCTGGATGCCTGTGGCGGCCTACCTCTATTTCTTCGTCAACCCGTCCTGGGCGATGTTCTTTCTGCTCTGGAACGTGGTGGTGGTGACCAGCATCGACACCATCCTGCGGCCCATTCTCATGCGCAAGGCCGCGCAGGTCTCGCCCTTCTACATTTTCGTCGCCATCCTGGGCGGCATCCACGCCTTCGGGGCGCTGGGCATCTTCTATGGCCCGCTGATCTTGAGCTTCCTCATGGTCATGCTCAAGATCTACAGCGAGGAGTACAGCGAGGTGCTGACCTCGCGTGCAGACTTCAAGTCCTACAGGAACGAACCATGACCAAGCCCGTTTCCGGGCGCCTGTGCCAGGCCGCGCCCGCCTCCATCCGACTCCTCGGACTCTTGCTCCTCGCCCTGGCCCTGGCCTGGGGCTGCGCCAGGCCCGTGGCTCCGCCACCGCCGCTGCCGCCCCCTCCGCCTCCGCCGGTCACGGTCGAGCGGCCCTGGTTCGAGCCCCTGAGCGTGGACCAGGCGCTCTCCCGCGTGGCCCAGATGCACCCGTCCACCCAGGGCCTCTCGTCCTGGCGCGACCTGGAGCCCGGCCTCAAGGCCAACCTGGCCTACGTGTCCGCCAAGCCCGCAGCGCAGGTGGCCGTGGACCGGCCGGGCCTCAAGCTCACCTGGGGGGCCATGCGCCTGACCCTGGAGGACCTGCTCGCGGCCCT
Organism: uncultured Desulfocurvus sp.; assembly: GCA_964645095.1. Taxonomy (GTDB): domain Bacteria; phylum Desulfobacterota; class Desulfovibrionia; order Desulfovibrionales; family Desulfovibrionaceae; genus Humidesulfovibrio. The sequence goes on from CAZXZF010000069.1 coordinate 3,371, forward strand.
GCCCTACCTGGACGGCGACCCGGCCCTGCTGGCGCGGGTCTTCGCCTGGTACCCGGTGGAGCAGGGGGACACCCTCGTCACCGGCTACTACGAGCCCTTCCTCGAGGCCAGCCTGGAGCCGGATCCGGCCTATCCCTACGCCATCTTTGGCCGCCCGCAGGACATGCTCACGGTGGACCTGGGCGAGTTCCACTCGCGCTGGAAGGGCCAGCAGCTCCACTACCGCCAGACCAAGAACGGCATCAAGCCCTACCATTCGCGCGGCGAGATCGATTTCAACGGGGCGCTCAAGGGCAAGGGCGCTGAGCTGGCCTGGGTCAAGGACCGCATCGACCTGTACTTCCTGCACATCCAGGGCTCGGGCCGCCTCATCCTGCCCGACGGCAGCGTGAAACACGTGCTCTACGCCCACAAGAACGGCCGCGAGCTGGCCATGCTCGGCCGCACGATGATCCGGCGCGGCCACCTGACCCGCGACGAGGCCAGCGCGCCGCGCATCCGGAGCTTCGCGCAGAAGAACCCGCACCTGGCCAAGGAGCTCTTGTCCGAAGACCTGAGCTACGTATTCTTCCGGCTGTCCGATGTCGGCCCCTTCGGCAGCATGGGCAGCCTGCTCACGCCGCTGGGCTCCATCGCCGTGGACCGCTCGCAGATCCCGCTGGGCGCGGCCCTGGCCATGACCACGTCCCTGCCGGTGCCCCCGCAGGGCGGGCCGGGCCGCCTGTCCGGGCTCATGCTGGCCCAGGACACGGGCGGGGCCATCGTGGGCAAGCACGTGGACCTGTTCTGCGGGTCCGGCCCGTATGCGGAGTTTGTGTCCGGCCGCATGAAGAACCCAGGCCAACTGCACATCCTGGTGAGCAACCGCGCCCTGGCCGAGCTGCCCCCGCCTTCGGTCAACGGCTTGGGCGCCCCGGAAAACGGCAATGGCGCCAAGAACGGGAATGGCTCCAAAAATGGCAATGGCCCTAAGAACGGCAACGCCGTCGGCAACGCCGTCGGCAACGGGACGAAAAACGGCAGCGTCGGCGGCAATGGCGGCGGCAATGGCGCGCAGGCAAAGTAGCGGGCCGGACACACCATGCGGCAGGGCCGCCGGGGAGAGGTTCCTCCCTGGCGGCCCTGCTGTTTTGTGCTGGGTGCGCGCTACTGCGTGAAGCTGAAGTTCCCGGTGAGCGACGAGGCCTCCCAGGGCACCTGGGCCTTTTTCGTCTCGCCCACCACGCCCAGGCGCACGCGCTTGAACATCTCCTCCACGGAGAGGCCCTGCGTAGTCAGGTTCTGCAAAAGGTGCTTGGTGTAGACCCCGTTTTGGCCGTCGCCGTCGGCGGCCACGGAGCCCGGCGCTGTGGCGTAGGCGATGAGCGAGCCCGTGGGCGCGTCCATCTTGGCCAGGCCCTGCGCGCCGGAGCGGAAGCTGCGGGCAAAGGGGTTGTTGCGGCAGGCGTCCAGGATGACGAGGTTGAGGTCGTTGCCCGCGTCCTCCATCTTGCCCAGCACCCGGCCCGCGTCCACGGCCTGGTAGCGCGCGTCGGACTCGCTTTGCAGGCGCGCGCCCACGGGCACCAGATAGTTGACGCCCCCCACCTGCAGGCCGTGGCCCGCGAAGTAGAACAGGCCGGTGCCGCCGCGCTTGAGGCTGGCGTAGAACTCGTCCACGGCCCGCTCCATGCTTGGCAGGTCGGCGTTGGTGCGCAGGATGACCTCAAAGCCCAGGCGCTTCAGGGTGGCGGCGATGTCCCGGGCGTCGTTGGCCGGGTTCTTGAGCGGGGCCTCCTTGTACGCGCCGTTGCCGATGACCAGCGCCACGCGGCGCTGCTGCGGGCCGGAGGCCGTGGGCCGGGCGGGCTGGATGGCTTGAGCGGGCTGGGCGGGCGGGGCGGCCTGGATGGTTTGGCCAGCCAGTTCGGCTTTCTGGCGCTTCATGTTGGCCAATTCCTCGGCCTGGCGCGCCCGCTCGGTCTCCAGCCGGGCTCTGCCGTCAGCGGGACCGGAACCGCCAGCCAGGGCTGATTCCCGCACCGGCGGGTCGGCGCTGAACTCAAAAATGTTCTGGTACCCGACTCCCTTGACGTCGTTCCACACGCCGCGCACCACCTGCCCGCTTACGCGGGTCAGCACGCCCGGGCCGACGCGCCTGCCGCCCTCGAAGTTGCCCTCGAAGCGGGTGCCATCGGTCCAGGTGAAGGCGCCCTGGCCCTGGGCCTGGCCTGCCCGGAATTCACCGGCGTAGCTCCAGCCGCCGAACCCGAGCATGGCTCCTTGGCCGTTCACGCAGTCGCCGGAGACGCAGTTGGCCGTGAGACCGGCGCAGCCGCAAAGGAAGAACAGGGCCAGGACAAGGGCAAGCGCCCGGAGGCGGACAGGGGGCAGAAGGCAGGGCATGGCAACCTCCGGGAAGGACGTTTTATATCCCCTACCCGAAACAGGGCCGGTCCGGCAATGGGCGGCGGCTGCTACTTGAGCTTGTCCAGCTCGCCCATGATGACGCCCAGGTCGGGTCGGCGGTTGATGTCAAAGGCCTTGGCGAAGCGCACCACGCCCTTCTTGTCGATGATGACGATGGCCCGCTCAGAGGTTCCGCTGGCGCGCAGCAGGCCGTACTTCCTGGCCACCGCCCCGTGCGGATTGAAGTCGGACAAGACCGGGAACCACAGCCCGTGCATCTCCACCACCCAGGCATAGAGGCTGGGCACGTTGTCCACGGTGATGCCCAGGATCATGGCCTCGCGTTCCTCGAACAGCTCGCGGGTCACCTTGTAGCCGGGCCACTGGTCCGAGCACACCGGGGTGAAGGCCGCAGGCACGAAGGACAGCACCACGTTCTTTTGGCCGCGATAGTCCGACAGGCGGACAACCGCGCCCGTGGTGGAGGGCAGGGCGAAGTCCGGGGCCAGCTGTCCGGGCCGCACCTTGAGGGTGCTGTCCACGGGCTTGAGCTGGCCGGGGTCGTAGATCATGTCCTTCAGGTCGATGGCCAGGGCCGGTGCCGGGCACAACACCGTGGCCATGAGCGAGGCCGCAAGCGGGGCCGTCCAGACCAGGGCGGCGACAAGGATAAGGGCGCGGAGTATTCGCATGGGTCCTCCCGTCAGGCGTTGCTACTGCACGCCGGAAACGCGCAGCGCCTGTTCGAGGAAGGCCTGGTAGTCGGCGATGATGCCCTCCTGGAAAAGGAGCACCTGGAAGCCCTTGCCGCCGGGCGCGGGCTTGAGCACCATGTAAGCCGGGGTGAGCACCGTGCCGAAGGCCTTGTGCAGCACGTAGTCGCCGTCCGGCAACAGGGGCAGGGGGATCTCGTACTGCTTGCGGAAGACGCTCACCTCATAGGCCGAGTTGCCCGCGCCGATGCCCAGCATCTTCAGCTTCTGGCCCTGGGGCAGGGCGGTCAGGCTGTTGAACAGCCCGTTCACGGACTTGGCGCTGGCCTGGCAGCGCGGGCAGTACATGCTGAAGATCTCCACCAGCAGGGCCTCGGCCTTGATCTGGGAGAGCCGGAAGCTCTTGGTGCCTGGGGCCAGGCCCAGGTAGGCGGCCTCGGCCGACAGGGGCGCGGTCTTGATCTCCAGGTCGGGCAGGGTGTCGCCGGCCTTGGGTTTGGCCAGGGCCGGGGCCAGGGAGGCGAAAAGCAGGAAAATGACAAGGGCGACTGTGAGTCGGTTCATGGCTGGCTCCTGACGGTCGGCATTCGGATTACGTGCGAGCATAACGAAGCGGCTGGTTTTCGCAAGGGCAATGTGCACCGGACCTTGAAGCCCGGAGGCGGGCGCTGTGTTCTGCGCCAGAGACCCGGGAGGAACGAACTGGCCGGACGCGCGGTGTTTTTGGTACTGCGCCCGCGCTGGTTCTCCAGCATCCTCGTCCGCCCGCCTGCCGCGCGGCATCCTCGCCCGCTGCTGGAAATGCAATCGGGGGGGGCTCATCACCCCCCCCGAAGGGGAAACCGCCAGCTTGGTCCATCCTCCCCGGCGGCTTCCTATCTAGAGGTGCGTTCCATCAACTCATTGGGCCTAGCCCAGGATGCTCCTCACCGGCTTCATCAGCCCGGCAAAGAGTTCCTGACGCGTGTACCCGAGGGGCTGGCGCGTGGTCGACGCGTCGGCCAGGAGGTTCTTGGCGTACAGGCCGGGCTTGTCCTGGGTCAGGAAGATGACCCGGACGGATTCCTCGTCCACGAGCTGTGCGCCCGGGAACTTCTTCTTGGCCGTTTCCAGCGCCTTCTTGGCCAGGCTCAGCATGGCGTCACGGTCACCGAAGTTCATGGTTCCGGTGGGGCAGGACAGCACGCAGGCCGGGAGTTTCCCCGCCTTCACGCGGTCGTTGCACATGTCGCATTTGGCTATGACCTTGGTCTTCTTGTTCACGCGCGGGATGTCGTAGGGGCAGGAGGAGCGGATGGTGGCCGCATCTTCCTTGGCCGTTTTTTCGTTGTACACCACGGCGCCGGTGTCCGGATCCACGATGATGGAGTCGGGCAGGGAGGCGCCGGACTTGCACGGGGCGTCCACGCAGTGGCGGCACTGATCAGGCAGGAAGAACCAGAACATCTTGCCCTCGATCTCCTTCTCACTGAAGCGCACCACGCGCAGGGTGACGTCGGAGAGGTCGGGCGGATTCTGGTGGCTTCCCGTGTTCACCGTCTTCTCGCCAGGCAGTTTCTTCCACTGCTTGCAGGCGACTTGGCAGCCACGGCAGGCGGTACATTTCGTCAGGTCGACGAAGAAGCTCTTACCACTCATGACGTGCCTCCTTAAGCCTTCCGGACGTTGACCATGAAGGCCTTCGTCTCGGGTATGCCGGTGTTCGGATCGCCGACAGACGGGGAGAGCAGGTTGGCTGCATCACCGCCGTCCTTGGGGAACCGCCAGCCGAAGTGCCAGGGGATGCCGACCTCGTGCACGGTCTGACCCTGCACGGTGAACGGCTTGAAGCGCTTGGTGACGATGGCCTTGGCCCAGAGCTTGCCGCGTTCGTTCTCCAGCCAGACCTTCTCGCCGTTCTTGATGCCGCGAAGGGCAGCGAGTTCCTCGCTCATTTCGCAGAACATCTGGGGCTCGGCCTCAAGCAGCCAGGGCTGCCAGCGGGTCTGCAGGCCCGTCTGCCAGTGCTCGGTGACGCGGTAGGTGGTGCAGACAAAGGGGAAGCGCGGGTCGCAGACCGAGGTCTTCTCGCCCTTGAACTTGAGCGCGGTCGGGTTGTGCAGCACCTTGGAGTACGGATGGCTGGCCACGGGGCAGTCCAGCGGCTCGTAGTACTCGGGGAAGGGGCCGTCGTTCAGGCCGGGGCCGAACAGCGCGGCCATGCCGTGCACCTGCATGATGAACGGATGCACGGCACCGGGGGCGCCGCCGCCGTCCACCACGTCGATGTCCCATTTCTTGCCTTCAGCGTTCCAGGCGATGACGGGCTTCTGCGGGGCATAGGGCTTGCCGGTCAGGTCCGTGCTGGCGCGGTTGTAGATGATGCGGCGGTTGACCGGCCAGCACCAGGACCAGTTGGGGAACAGGCCGATGGCGGCCTGGGCCGGGGTCTGCTCCTTGGAGCGCTTGGCCGCGCGGTTGCCCTTGGCCGGGTCCTTGTCCACGTACGAGCCGCAGTAGATCCAGTTGCCGGAGCAGGTGCTGCCGTCGTCCTTCAGGGCCGGGAAGGCGGCCACCTGGGTGCCGGCCTTGAAGACCTTAACCGAGCCGTCGGGCTGCTTCTCTTCGACGTCCTTCAGGTAGTAGCCGTTGATGAGCTGGGCGGTCTTGTGGGCGCTGAACTCGTGTCCGTCGCCCATGTCTTCCCAGTTCAGGCCGAGCACGGGCTCGGGGAAGGCGCCGCCGTCCTTCTTGTACAGCGCGCGCACCTTGCTTGCCAGTTCGTAGATGATCTCGCCGTCGGGGCGGGAGTCGCCCAGAGGCTTGGGACCAACCTGGCGCCACTGCATCCAGCGGCCGGAGTTGGAGATGGAGCCCTCTTTCTCGCAGGAGACGGCGCAGGGCAGCATGAAGACCTCGGTCTTGATCTTCTTGGGGACCATGCCCGGACCCTGCCAGAAGCTTCCGGTCTCGTTGTCGTAGATGTTGACGTTGACCATCCAGTCAAGCTTGGTCATGGCCTCGCGGGTCTTGTTGGAGTTGGCTCCCGACACGGCGGGGTTCATGCCCCAGGCGAAGAAGCCCTTGAAGGCGCCCTTGCCCATCTGGTCAAAGAGGGTCAGCCAGGAGCAGTCCTGGCCAACGTCGAGCTTGGGCAGCCAGTCGTAGCCCACCGCCGGCTCGGCGTTCTTGTAGAAGCTCTTGAACAGGCTGACCGCGTACTTGGGCTGGTTCTTCTTCCAGTTCATGCTCTTGGGGTCCTTGGACACCGGAGCGACCTTCTTCAGGTAATCGGCCAGGGTCTTGTCCGCCGCGTTGGGCGTGGGCAGGTAGCCTGGGATGATGTGGAAGAGCAGGGCCTGGTCGGTGGAGCCCTGGACGTTGGACTCGCCGCGCAGGGCGTTGATGCCGCCGCCGGCCACGCCCATGTTGCCCAGCAGGGTCTGGATGATGCTCATGGCGCGGATGTTCTGCACGCCCACCGTGTGCTGGGTCCAGCCCATGGCGTACATGGAGGTTCCGGCCTTGTCCGGCTTGCCGGTGGCGCAGTAGGCCTTGTAGACCTCAAGCAGCTTGGCCTCGGGGGTGCCGCACATGTCCACGGCGTTTTTGAGGTTGTAGCGGCTGTAGTGCTTTTTCATCAGCTGGTACACGCATCTGGGATTGGCCAGGGTGTTGTCGCGCTGGGGCGCGCCGCCCGCGTCCAGGGCAAAGGCCCAGGCGGACTTGTCGTACTTGCCCGTCTCGGTGTTGAAGCCGCTGAACATGCCGTCCTTGAAGTCGTACTTGTCGCCGACGATGAAGGAGGCGTTGGAGTAGTTGACCACGTACTCCTTGAAGATCAGGTCGTTCTCCAGGATGTAGTTGATCATGCCGCCCAGGAACGCGATGTCCGAACCGGAGCGCAGGGGCGCGTAGATGTCGGATTTGGCGCTCGTCCTGGTGAAGCGGGGGTCGACATGGATGACCAGCGCGCCTTTTTCCTGCGCCTTGGTGACCCACTTGAAGGAAATGGGATGGTTTTCGGCAGCGTTGCTGCCCATGATAAGAATGCAATCACTGTTCTTGAGGTCGATCCAGTGATTGGTCATCGCGCCGCGTCCGAACGACTCTGCCAGAGCCGCCACAGTTGCGCTGTGTCAGATACGGGCCTGATGTTCTATGTATGTCAGTCCGAGGGAGCGGAGGAACGCCTGGTAGGCCCAGCATTCCTCGTTGTCCATGGCTGCGGAGCCGACGCTCGCCAGCCCTTCGCAACGGTTGACGGTCTCGCCCTTGGCGTTCTTCAGGGCGAAGGTGGCGTCGCGGGTGGCCTTGATGTTCTTGGCGATCTTGTCCAGCGCCCAGTCCCAGCTCTTGGCTTCCCATTTGGTGCCAAAGGGCTTGCGGTACATGACCTTCTGCAGGCGCGGGTTCGGCAGGCCGGGGGTGCCCTCGGTCAGCTGGTAGATGGCTGCGCCCTTGGCGCACAGGGCGCCTTCGTTGATCGGATGGTCGGGATCGCCCTCGATGTTGATGGCACGCTTGGTGCCGGTGAGGGCCGTGTTGACGATGAGTCCGCAACCGACTGCGCAGTAGCAGCAGGCAGTGGTGGTCTGCTTGCTCCAGTCGGGCTTGAGCATGGCGATGCGGTCGACGGCTGCGGGCTTCAAGGCGAAGCCGATACCGCCAAATGCTGTGCTCAAGGCCGCTGCGGCGGAGAGTTTGAGGAACCCTCTGCGCGAAAGCTTCATGTGGCCTCCG
>CAZXZF010000070.1:0-11150 GCA_964645095.1 uncultured Desulfocurvus sp.
CCCCACGGCCTCAGGGCGCCGGAACGATCTCAGGGGGCCGGGTCAGGCGGAATGCCTGAAACGGGCGGAGTGTCTGGAGCGCCTGGACTCGTCGGGCTCGCCGGATCGGTCGGGCCCTGCGGCGGCGGCGCGATGCCGAGGGCCTTGCAGCTGATGCACTTGCCGCAGGCGATGGCGCGCTGGCCCTCGTAGATGGGCCTGCGGCAGGACCAGGTGTGCGCGCGCAGCTCCGGCGGCAAAAGTGCCCAGAGTTCGCGTTTGGTCAGCTGGGCCACCGGGAAGAGGTATTCCGAGGGGGTCTGGTTCAGGGCCTTCACCGCCCGGAAGATGGCCTGGGCCCGGGCCATGCGCGCCTGGAAGTCGTGCCCGGCGTGCTCCATGTCCGTCTTCGTGCGGCCCAGGGCCACGTAGCGGATGTCCGGGGTGGCGTTGCAGATGTTTCCGGCCATGAAGGCGCAGAGGTCCGCGTCCCAGATGATCTGCTGGTTGAAGGCCGGGTAGCGGTGCAGGCTTTCGGAATAGCCGAACTCCCGGTAGCCGCTCTTGCGCATGTGGTCCAGCGCGCCGATGGTGACCGCGTGCTCCACCATGGCGCGGTTCTCCGGGTTCACCAGGTGCATGTGGTGCACGTGGACGGCGAAGTCCTTGTACTCGTCACGCGTCAGCAGCACATGGAGCATGGCCGCAGAGTCCAGCCCGCCGGAATACATGCACAAGATCACGCCATTCATGTGAGCCCCAGGAGGTTGCGCGCCTCGGCGCAGGTTGCGGGTCGAAGCTCCAGGCGCGCGGCCATTTCGCGCACCCGCAGGATGAGTTCCACGTTGCGCGCCGGCAGGGACCGGCCCCGGTCGAACCAGATGGCGTCCTCGAGGCCCAGGCGCACGTGCCCGCCCAGCAAAAGCGCCGCAAGGTTCATGGGCAGCTGCGCGGGCCCCACGCCCCCGGCGGCCCAGAGCACGCTGGGCGGCAAAAGCGACACCAGGTGGCAGAGGTCGGGCAGGCTGGCCTGGGCCGTGTTGACGCCGCCCAGGATGACATTGGCGTACAGCCGCCCGGTGAGCTCGCCCGTGCGCTCGAGAAAGCGCAGGGTGCTGACCATGCCCGTGTCGAAGATCTCCAGCTCCGGCTTGACGCCGCGCTCGCGCATCTTCCTGGCCAGGGCCAGGATGGTGTCGGGCTCGTTGACGCTGGCCTCGCGCCGGAAGTTGAAGGAGCCCAGCGTCAGGCTGGCCATGTCCGGCCTGGCCGCGCCGGTGAGGTCCAGCACGGCGGCGCGCTCGGCCAGGGAAGCCCCGGTGCGGCCGCTGGTGGACACGCAGATAACCGCCTCCGGGCGCTGGCTTCGGATGCCCGCCACGATGGGCGCGTAGGCCTCGGGCGCATGCGTGGGGCGGCCCTGGGCGTCGCGGGCGTGCACGTGCAGGATGCCCGCGCCCGCGTCCACGCAGGCCACGGCGTCAGCAATGATCTCCTGGACCGTGAGCGGGACATGCGGGGTGTCGGCGCGGGTGGGCACCATGCCCGTCAGGGCCGCGTTGATGACAAACACGCCGGGCGCGCTGCTGGTCATGGAGCTTTCCGCCAGCGGGTCAGGTCGGTCTCAAGGGTGGTCCACTCCTGGATGCCCTCATGGCCAAAGGGGTGCAGCTTGGCCAGGGTGCCCACGCGCACGTAGCCGAAATGCTTTTCGTACCAGGCGATGGTTTCGGGCCGGTCGGAGTTGGTGGAGAGCGTCTTGACGCCCAGGGCGCAGAGCGCGTCCATGCGCCGCTCCTGGAGCAGGCGCCCGATGCCGTGGCGCCGGGCCTCGGGCAGCACGGCCAGAAGCGTGGTCTTGGCCTCTGTGGCCGAGAGCACCTTGTAGCCCGCCACGCCCACTATTCGACCTGCAAGCCGGGCCACAAAGGCGCAGGCCAGGTCGAACTCCGGCACCTCGGGCGAGGGGATGCGGTGCATGTTGGCGGTCGCCAGCACGGCCAGGATGTCCGGCCAGTCGCCAGGGGCGGCGGGCTGGATGACAACGCCATTGGTGCTGTCGGCCACGGTATTCGTGCTGTCAGAAGAAACCATGCCCGCTCCAAGGATGTCTGGGCAGTTTGGGGCGCTGCGCCCCGGTACCATAGCGCCTGTGTAGTGCAGGCGGGCCGGGCTTGGCAAGGCCTGGCGGACTCGGCAGGCTCCAGGCGCAGCGGTGGGGGCCGAAGGAGCATCCGGCCCCCAGACCTGGCCCAGGCCAATGGGGGGGGACCGGGGGGCCTCAGGCCCTATGGGGGTTCCAAGGGGCCTCAGGCCCCTTGGCCGCCGGAGGCTATTCGCCTTCTTCTGGTCCGAGGGTCTCGGGCGCGCGGCCTTGGCGCAGGTCGGCAAAGGCCTTGAGCAGGCGCGCCTGCACGGCCTCCCAGCCGCCCGGGGCATGGGGCAGCGCGCAGCCGGTGCAGTCCTTGACCAGCCCGCGCCAGCCGGGGCTGCCCCCGCAGTCTTTGAGGAAATAGAGCGGACAGTAGCAGAACAGGCAGTTGAACGTGGCCGGGTCCATGTCCTTGCGGCCAGGGCCCTGGTGGCAGGGGAAATATTCGCAGGCCGTGTTCTGCACGTGCTTGAAGTGCTCGCTCATTCGCCCTCCCCTGGCCCGGCCCCGGAGCCGTTGGCGGCGGGCAGGAACTGCACCAGCACGCTACGCCGGCGCGGCCCGTCGAACTCGCAGAAATAGATCTTTTGCCAGGTGCCGAGCTTAAGCCGCCCGCCCGCCACCGGCACGAGCTGTGACGGCCCCATGAGGCTGGACTTGATGTGCGCGTCGCTGTTGCCCTCGGCGTGGCGGAAGCCCGCGGCGACTCCCCCATCAAGGGTTCCGCCTTCAAGGGGCACGAGGTGCGCCAGGTGCGCCAGCATGTCGCGGCGTACGTCCGGGTCCGCGCCCTCGTTGATGGTGACCCCGGCGGTGGTGTGCGGCGAGTACACCAGCACCGCGCCTTCGGACAGATGGGACTCGCGCACCATGTCCTTGAGGACGGCGGCCACCTCAGCGGTGATGTCCAGAAACTCCTCGCGCCGGGTGGTGGAGAGGCTGAGCGTGCGCATCAGTCCTCCTTGTCGCCGGGAGTCGGCCCGGAGCTTTTTCCGGAATCTTGGCCTTCGCGCCAGCCGTGGGTGAAATCGGGAGCGTAGAGTTTTGACCGCGAGGCGCTGGCAGGCAGGTCCTGGCCGGGCAGGACCAGGAACACGGTCTGGCGGGTGAAGCCGTGGGCGCGGGCAGCCTGGGCCAGGTGGGCCAAGCTCGTGCGCACGACCTCGCCGCCGGGCCAGCCGATCTTGTGGCCCAGCACAACGAGCGTGTCCGGGGCGTAGCCGCCCTGGAGCAGCTCGGCCTGGACGCGCTCCGGCTCAGAGGCCGAGAGCAGCACGGCCAGGGCCGCGCCGTGGGCGGCGAGCAGCGGCAGGCTTTCGGATTCCGGCACAGGCGTGCGGCCGGACAGGCGCGTGACGATGAAGGTCTGCGGCCCGCCGGGCACGGTGAGCGAGACCTTGGCCGCTGCGGCGGCGGCAAAGGCCGAGGACACGCCAGGCACCACGTCCCAGTCGATGCCGTCGGCGTCGAGCAGGGCCGCCTGTTCGCGCACGGCGCCGTAAAGCGCGCTCTCGCCGGTGTGCACGCGCGCGGCCAGGCCGCCGGAGTGCGCACAGTCGCGCAAAAGCGCGTGGGTTTCGGGCAGGGACAGCGGGGCGGAGTCAATGACCGGGATGCCGGGCCTGACAGCCTCGAAGAGGCCGCGCGGGACCAGCGATCCGGCGTAGACGATGACGTCGGCGCTCTTGATGAGCCGCGCGCCCTTGACGGTGATGAGTTCGGGGTCGCCGGGACCGGCGCCGATGAACCAGACTTTACCTTGGGCCACGGCCCCTCCCCCGCTCAAAGACATTCCGCGCAGAAAAAAAGGGAGGGCGCCCGGCCCTCCCTCGGTACTCGCACTCGGCTAGGCGGCCAGCCTAGCCTTGATGGCCTGCCCGACCTTCTGGCCGAGCTCGAAGCAGGCCTGGAAGGTCTCGTGGTCCGGGCGGTTCTTCACCTTCACGGCGGGCTCGACCAGGTCCATGCCCATGCCGGTCAGGTGCTCGGTCAAAATCTTCACGCACTCGCCGCTCCAGCCAAAGGAGCCGAAGGCGGCAGCGATCTTGTTCTGGGGCCGCAGGCCCTTCATGTAGGTCAGCATGTCGGCCACCAGCGGCAGGATGCCGTTGTTGTGCGTGGGCGAGCCCACGATGACCGCAGCAGCGTTGAAGACCTCGCTCATGACGGCGCTGTGGTGGTTGTGCTTCACGCTCATGAGGCGCACGCTCACCCCCTCGGACACCAGGCCGTCGCAGATGGCCCGGGCCATCTTCTCGGTGCTGTGCCACATGGTGTCGTAGACGATGACGGCCTTGTTGGTGGGCTTCTGCAGGGCGAACTCGCGGTAGGAATTGAGGGCAAAGGCCACCTCGTCACGGCCCCGCCACATGAGCCCGTGGTCCGGGCAGAGCATGTCGATGCTGAGGTTCATGGCCTCCAGCGCGTCCAGGGTCTTCAGGACCACGGGCGAGTACGGCAGCACGATGTTGGCGTAGTAGTCGGCCATGAGGCGCGTGAGGATGCCGCGGTCCACCTCGTCGGCGAAGCGCTCTGTGCTGGCCCAGTTCTGGCCGAAGGCGTCGGAGCAGAAGGCGATCTTGTCCTCGGGAATGTAGGATATCATGTTGTCCGGCCAGTGCAGCATGCGCGTCTCGATGAACTGGATGCTGCGCTTGCCGATGCTGATGCTGGCGCCCGTGGGCACGACCTCGATGGGCCAGTCCTTGGAATTGTGGAAGTAGGAGCGCAGGGCCTTTTCACCCATGGGTGAAACGAAGATCTTCTCGGGCTTGAAGCGCTCGACGATGCAGTCCAGGCATCCGGCGTGGTCCGGCTCCAGGTGGTTCACCACCAGGTAGTCGATCTTGGGCTCGCCGCCGCAGGCCTGGGACACGCTGCACAAGAACTCGTTCAGGAAGTCGGACTTGACGGTGTCGACGAGCACCGTCTTCTCGTCCCGGACCAGGAAGGCGTTGTAGGTGGTGCCGCGCGGGGACAGGGAATAGCCGTGGAAGTCGCGGCTGTCCCAGTCAACCGCGCCCACCCAGAAGATGTCTTTCTTGATCTCAACAGGCTTCATGCGTTCTCTCCGTGCGTTGGGTGCCATGCAGGGCAGCCCCGGTTGGCGGGATGGCCCGGATGCTCGTAGGGGTTGTGGAAACATGGGGAGCGCCCCCTTGTCAAGAAGGCGCTCCCTGTCTGGCTCGCGGGGCTGCCGAAGGCCGCCGGGAGCGGCTATTCGGGGCTGAAGTCGTCCTTGCTGGCCCCGCAGATGGGGCAGGACCAGGAGGACGGGACATCGGCGAACTTGGTGCCGGGCTTCACGCCGTTGTCGGGGTCGCCAGCGGCGGGGTCGTACACGTAGCCACAGACATTGCACACGTACTTCTGCATGGATTCTTCTCCTGGGACCGGCGTGGGGCAGGCCACCTCGCGGGTGGAGCCTGGCCCGGCCAGGGGACGGAAGCATCTCTTGGTTCCGCCGCAGACGGGGCAGCGCCACTCGTCCGGGAGATCCTCAAACTTCGTCTCTGCCGGGATCTTGCCTTTGCGGTCGCCCTTGTCAGGGTTGTAGATGTAGCCGCAGTTGGTGGTCTGGCACTGGTACATTTCTTCAGGCTGGGCCATGCGGCGTGCCTCCTCGCGCTGGTTCGGAACCGGGGCTAGCCCTGGGCCGACCAGAGGCCGTGCAGGCTGCAGTACTCGCGCGCGCTGACGCTGGCGCCGTGGCTGCAGCAGAACTCCGCCTCCGGGGTCTCGCCGGGCTTGAGGAGCTTGGTGTAGACGACGTTGCCCACCATCAGCTCGATCCACTCGATGTAGTGCTTCTCCTCCATGGGATGCGCCACGGAGCCGACCTTGACCTTGTAGCCGGTGGCGGTCTTCTCGATGACCGGCACGTGCTTTTCCTTGGACGCATCGACGGTATTCTCCGCCATGAGCTTCATGGGCTGTCCGCAGCACACCAGCTCGCCGCCGCCAGCGTGGACGACGATGACGATATTCCCGCAAAGGTCACATTTGTAGACCTGTCCGCATTCTATTCCCATGGTTCCTCCTCGCTTTAAATTTTGGGGGGCTGCTGTTCACCAGTTTTCTTCGGCCACTTCAAAATGGGCCTGGGGGTGGTCGCAGGCCGGGCACTTGTTGGGCGCGGCCTGGCCCTCGTGGATGTACCCGCAGTTGCGGCAGCGCCAGGTGACGGCCTTGTCCTTCTTGAATACCGTGCCCGTCTCGATGTTCTTGGCCAGGGCGTTGAAACGCTTCTCGTGGAAGCGCTCGGCCACGGCGATGGCCTCGAAGATCAAGGCGATCTGGGTGAGGCCCTCTTCGCGGGCGATGGCGGCGAACTCGGGGTACATGCTGACCTGCTCGTGGTGCTCGCCACCGGCAGAGGCCCGCAAGTTCTCAAGCGTGCTGCCGACGGTCCCGGCCGGGAAGGAGGCCGTGACCTCCACCTCGCCGCCCTCAAGGAGCTTGAACAGGCGCTTGGCGTGCTCCTTCTCCTGGCTGGCGGTTTCCTCGAACACGGCGGAGACCTGAACAAAGCCTTCTTTCTTGGCCGCAGCGGCGAAGTAGGTGTAGCGGTTGCGGGCCTGGGATTCCCCGGCAAAGGCGGTGAGGATGTTTTTCTCGGTGCGCGTTCCACGAATGCTCATTGGCCATCTCCTGTTCTGTGCTGGTGCCGGGGGGCCCGGCAGGTGCCTACGGTTGAAACCCTACCACAATACGTAGAGAGCGCCAGAGAAAAATGGCGGAAAAGGCCGTCTTCAGCAATCCTTTCCGGCGCAGGTCGGACAGACTCCAACAAACTCCACGTCGCACCGGAGGCCCGCGTAGCCCATGGCCTTCTCCACAGGAAGCTCCGGCAGGGCAAAGGGCCAGTCAAGGTCGTCCACCCGGCCGCACGCCGAGCAGCGCAGATGCGGGTGGGCCGCCGGGTTGCCGTCGAAACGCTTCTGCGTTCCGGCGCCGCCCAGGCGCAACACCACTCCCCTGCTGCTCAGGAAGTCCAGGTTTCTGTAGACCGTGCCCAGGCTGATGCGGGGCAGAATCTTGCGGACCATGTCGTACACTTCGTCGGCCGTGGGGTGCGACGTCACCTTCCGCAATTCGGCCAGGATCGTCTCCCGCTGGCGGGACAGGCGCGCACCCTTGTTTTCTTCATTCTTCATATGGAGCCTCTCAGTGCTGAGAATAATTACTAGTTGCGCCGAGGCCTATTGTCAAGCCTCATGGGCGCATCTGTATCTAAATAGACACAAATTGCAAACACAAGCTGTTCGCAGCGATCGCTGCATCATGGATTATGATAGCAAGAAGAAAACAAGGCCCGCAGGGTGCGGGCCTTGAAGATCTAACCGACGAGGCGCTGGAGTTCCGTCAGGGTCATGTCGAGCAGCGTGTCGAACTGCACGCCGACCTCCTGCCCGCTCCGCCAGCGTATCTGCGCGGCCAGGTTCTGCAGCCGCCCGCTGTCCTTGACGCCGTGGACGGAGAGTTTCAGGCGATTGTCGGGGAACTCCGGCAGAGAGTCCTTGACCTTGAGCCGTGCGCCGCCGGAACTGATGTCCACCAGATCCAGGTGGCAGCGCTCTTGCCCGTGCATGACGACGCACACCGTGTCGACCCCGTATGCGCACAGCTGAACACGGGCATACAGCCGACGATCCTCATGCTTTTCCATCGTTCCTCCTCAAGCCCAAAACGCAGCCTGGGGGAAGCCTACTCCTCTGTGCGGAACTTTTCAACCAGCTTGGCCAAGTCTTTCGACATGTCCGCGACCTCGCGGATGCGCTCGGCGGCGCCCTGGATGTCCTGGGACATCTGGCCGGAGAGGCTGTTGATCTCACTGACGTTGTTGTTGATCTCCTCGCTGGTGGCGGACTGCTGGTCTGCTGCGGTGGCGATGGAGCGCACCATGTCGGCGATGTGGTCAGACGCTTCAACGATCTGCTTCAGCACGCCGCCCGCGCCGCCGGCAAGCTCGGTGGTCCTGTCCACGCGCTCCTTGGCCGTGTTCATCTCGCGCACGGCGTCATTGGTGCTCTTCTGGATGTGCAGGATGGCCGTCTCGACCTCCTTGGTGGCGGTCATGGTCTTCTCGGCCAGCTTGCGGACTTCATCGGCGACAACAGCGAAGCCCCGTCCCGCGTCTCCTGCGCGCGCTGCTTCAATGGCGGCGTTCAGGGCCAGCAGGTTGGTCTGGTCGGCGATGTCGTTGATGACGCTCATGACCTGGCCGATGTCCTTGGCGCTCAGGGAAAGCTGGCCCAGGGCCTGGGACAGGCTCTCTGCGGTGTCGGCCACCTGCTGGATCTCCACGAGGGTCTTCTGGACCATCTCGCCGCCCTCGCGGGCCACGCTGTTGGCGCTGCTGGAGGCGTCAGAGGTCTCGCCGGCGTTCTTGGCCACCTCAAGCACCGTGGCGTTCATCTCCTCCATGGCCGTGGCCATCTGGGTGGTGCGGTCGGCGGCGGTGTCCATGCCCTTGGTCAGGTCTTCCATCTGCCCGCTGATGACATGGGAGGCCTGCTCCAGCTTATGCGCCACCTGGGTGACGTCATTGGCCACGCTGAGCAGGTTCTGGCGGTTGGCCTCGATGCGCGCCCTGGCCTGCTCTTCCTGGGTCAGGTCCACCAGGACGCAGACCACGCCCACCAGGCCGCCCTGGGCGTCCTTGAGCGGGGAGGCCTCGGCATACAGGGGGAAGGCCACGCCGTCGGACCGGGTGTAGGTGAGCTTGCCGCTGGCCGCCGCGCCGGTGCTGATCACCTTGCTGGCCATGGAGGTGCGGCTGGCGTCGCCATAGAACACCTGGGCCACGGAAAGGCCGAGGATCTCGGCATCGGGCTTGCCCAGGATGGCCCGCATGGGGGCGTTGACGTAGTTCAGGTTGCCGTCCTTGTCGGCCACGTACATGGGCACGATGATGCCGTCGAGCAGGCCCTTGCTGTATTCCAGCTGGTCCTTGATGCGCCCGACCATGACGCCCAGGTGGTCGGCCAGCCGCGCCAGGCGGTCCTCGCCCGGGACCTTGAACTTGGCGTTCAGGTCGCCCTGCAGCACCTGGTCGGCGCTCTGCTCAATGGACGTGATGCGGCGGATCACGACGCGCTTGAAGAAGCTGAACAAAACGAAGCTCAGGGCCAGCATGCCGCCCAGGGACAACAGCGCGGTCATGATCTGGGTCAGGCGCAATGCGCCGAACTGCTCGGTCAGGTCCTGGCGCATGATCATGGCGCCCAGGATGGGCCTGCTCTTGCCGTGGCAGTGATAGCAGGCGGGCTCGTTGGCGATGGTCTTCACTTCGGTGAAGAAGCGCGAGCCGTTCATGGACATGACGTCGCCGCCCTCGAACTTCTCCTTCAGGCTGCGGGCCACCATGGCGGTGCAATCCTCGTGGACCAGCACGTCCTTGAGATCCTTGCGCTCGGTGCCGTTCTGCGAGGCGTAGGTGATGTTGCCGGCGTAGTCCACCATGTAGACGTCGATGGTCTTGTGCTGACGGCCCAGGTCGGCGAAGCGCTCCCTGGTGGCCTTGTTGTCGCCCAGGCGCATGGGCTCCTCCACGACCATGGCGATCATCTGCGAGGAGCGCAGGGCATTGGCCTTGACCTCGGTGAGCATGGCCTTCTTCTGCCAGAAGGAGGTGGCCAGGAACAGACCCAGGAACACCACGCCGGAGACGACGCAGGTGAGCACCAGGATGCGGAAGGTCAGGGAGGTGTTGTACCGTTCAGTGAGTTTCATGCAGACCTCCTAGTGGGCTCCGCCATAGAGCATGGGCTTGAAGCGGAAGTTGGAGACCCGCTCGGAACTGTGGCACTTCTCGCACTCCTTGACGTTCATGCGGCCCTTGCCCTTGATGAGGGCCTTGGTGCCGCCGGCGTCCACGTGGGCCGAACCGGGACCGTGGCAGACCTCGCAGCCTGCGTGGGCCAAATCCGGGGTCTTCTCAAAGCTCACGAACCCGCCGGGCTGGCCGTAGCCGGTGGTGTGGCAGGAGTAGCACTCCTTGACCTCCTCGGGCGTGAGCTTCTTGGCCATGACCTTGATGCTGCGGTCGGAGTGCGCCTTCTTGGCGAACTTGGAGAAGTTGGTGTATTCCTTGTCGTGGCAGCCCGCGCAGGTGGCTGTGCCGACATACGAGTTGGCTGCCTGGGCCGATCCTGACAAGAAAGTTGCTCCCATCGCCAAGAACACGGCGGCAAGAGTCGAAATGAGCATCCCTTTCCCTTTCACCAAGCACCTCCTACGGGTCCGCAATCCTGCTACGTAGTGCGTCATATTCAGTATCTTTTTCCATGCTACACAAGCCCTGCAATTTTGTAAACGCTTGCAAAAGTATGCGGCAGCCATGTCACCATGCCTGCCGCTGCTTCATCGGACGATTATTCAAGAACTTGAGGGCAAAATCACCAATCAAGCGGAGCCTTGAAGGCCTGGGTCAGGGACGACACAGGGACGCAGAGCAGGCTCGACCCGCCCAGGGCAACCGCCAAAGCCGCACCGCCGACAACGCCGATCCTGGCGAACTGCTGCCCGGCGAACAGGGCCTCAAAGGCGGCCTGCCGGGCCGGGGCCACGCTGACCGCAAAGCGGCTTGCGGACTCGCTGTAGAGCACTTCAAGGGGCCCGGAGCAGCCGCATTGGGGCACCGCGCCAAGATCGATCTCCGCGCCCAGGCGGCCGCCGATGCACATCTCGGCCAGGGCCACGGCCAGCCCGCCGTCGGAGCAGTCGTGGCAGGCCGTGACCAGCCCCTGGCGGGTGGCCTCAAAGTAGGCCAGGTAGCGCTCGCGGGCGCTCACCAGGTCCACCTCGGGCACCGCCCCGCTGGAGACGCCGAGCTCGCTTGAAAGCTCCGAGCCGCCAAGCTCGGCCCTGGTCAGGCCCAGGACGTACACCAGGTCGCCCGCGGCCTTGAAGTCCGAGGTCACGGCGCAATGCACGTCCGGCATCTTGGCCACCACCGAGTAGAGCACCGTGGGCGGGATGGAGATCTTGACCCCGCCGCCCTTGTAGTCGTTCTTCA
>CAZXZF010000071.1:0-11143 GCA_964645095.1 uncultured Desulfocurvus sp.
GCCGAGGCCAAGATGGGCGAGGAATTCCTGGGCCAGCTGACCTTCCACCACCGCGCACTCAAGCTCGTGTCCGGCATCCTGCTGCTCTTCGGCCTGATCCCGGGCCTGCCCACCTGGCCCTTCCTGTTCTTCGCAGCGCTGACCTTCTGGATCGCCCGCATGTCCGAGCGCACCCGTCCCGAGCACGAGGCCAAGGTCAAGTCCGAGAAGGACAAGGCCGCTGGCGGCGGCTCGCAGCTGGACACCCCGGAAGAGGTGCAGTCACTGCTGCCGCTGGACCAGCTCGAGCTGGAAGTCGGCTACGGCCTCATCCCCCTGGTGGACGAGGAGCAGAACGGCAACCTGCTTTCGCGCATCCGCTCCATCCGCCGCCAGTTCGCCCTGGACATGGGTGTGATCATCCCCTCCCTGCACCTGCGCGACAACCTGCAGCTCAAGCCCGGCGAGTACCGCGTGCTGGTGAAGGGCAACTCCATAGCCTCGGCAGAGATCCTCATCGACCACTTCCTGGCCATGGACCCCGGCGACGCCAAGCACCGCATCGAGGGCGTGGAGACCGTGGAGCCCGCCTTCAACCTGCCCGCCGTGTGGATTCCGGATGTTCAGCGCGAGGCCGCCATGCTGGCAGGCTACACCGTGGTCGACCCGTCCACCGTGGTGGCCACGCACCTGACCGAGGTCTTCCGCCGCAACCTGCAGGATTTCCTGGGCCGCCAGGAGGTGCAGGAGCTCTTGAACAATCTGGCCAAGCGCGCGCCCAAGGCCGTGGACAACCTGGTGCCGAACTTGCTGCCGCTTGGCACTGTGCAGAAGGTCCTCCAGAACCTGGTGCGCGAGGGCGTCAGCATCCGCGACATGCTGACCATCACCGAGGCCTTGTGCGACTATGGCCCGTCCATCCAGGACGCCGGCATGCTCACGGAGTACGTCCGGGCGCGCATGGGCCGCACCATCGTCAGGAGCTACATGGCCAGCGACGGCAGCCTGCCCATCGTCACCCTGTCCGGCGAGATCGACGAACTCTTGACGACAAGCCTGCGCAGCAGCGACCAGGGCGGCTATCTGGCCCTGGAGCCGGGCAAGGCCCAGCAGGTCATCCGGGCCATCTCCACGGCCCAGGACAACACCGCGGGCACAGACGGGCAGCCGGTTCTCTTGACCGCGCCGCAGATTCGGCCCCATCTGGCCCAATTGTTGCTTCGCTTCCTGCCAACCATGCCTGTGGTTTCACAGGCAGAAATACCGGCAGATATTCGAATCCAATCACTTGCCACCGTGAAGCTGAGCTGAAACCATGCAAGTAAAAACATTCAAGGGATCAGACACCCAGGCCGCCCTGGCGCGGGTCAAGGCTGAGCTGGGTGATGACGCCATCATCCTGAACACCAAGACCGTACGCTCCGGCGCAGGGAAGACCTGCGAGATCACCGCAGCCGTTGACCCCAAGGCCCGCAATGGCAACGGAAACGGCAGCGGGAACGGCAGCGGCCAAAGCTCCACACAGCGCGACCCCGGCGGCTTCGTGCCCATGCACGACACAAGCCCGGCCGACTGGTCCTGCGAGTGGCGGCAGATCAAGGATCATTTGATGGCGCTGGTCAAGCCCCAGATGAACATGGACGACCTGGCCCCCAGGCAGCGCGTGGCCCTGCAGTACCTGGAGCGCGAAGAGGTGGACACCCAGGTCATGCTCAGGGTCTTTCTCGACCTCAAGGCCGACCAGGAGCGCCCCATCCTCCCGGTGCTGGAAGCCGTGGCCCCCTGCTACGGGTTCGGGTCAAAAAAATGGCTCCAGAAGATCCATGTCTTTGCCGGGCCGCATGGCGTGGGCAAGACCTCCTGCCTGGTGCGCCTGGCCCTGCGCGAAAAGCAGCTCAAGCCCAAGTCGCGCATCTGCGTCGTGGCCTCCGACGAGGGCCAGGGCAAGGGCCGCCTGGTGCTGCGCCACTATGCCGACCTCTCGGGCCTGGCCTTCCGCGAGGCTGGCAACGCCGAGGAGATGGAGGCCCTGCTCAAGGAAGCGCACAAGTTCGACATGATCCTGGTGGACCTGCCCGGCCTGTCCGGCAAGGCCACCCTGGGCGAGCGCCTGGCCGACCTGGGCCTGGCCGACAACCGGGACATGGCCGCGCACCTTGTTCTCGCACCGTACTTCAGCGCCAGCCAGTATGCGGAGATCGCGCGGCGCTACGGCTGCCCGCAACTGAAAAGTCTCATCTGGACGAAACTGGACGAAGCCTGTACCTTTGGCGCACTGCTCAACATGGCGCGCCTGACCGAGCTTCCGGTCTCCGCCCTGTCTTTCGGCGCCGGGCTCAAGAACACCATCACCCCGGCCGTCAGTGAAATGTTGTGGCGGCTCATCTTCAAGCACACCCTGCCCGGCTGCCAGGCCGAGCGGAATTGATAAGGCGAGGCAGGCAATGACAAGCTCTCTCCCTCTGGTCTTCTCGGTCACTTCCGGCAAAGGCGGGGTCGGCAAGACGAACATCTCGGTGAACCTGGCCCTGGCGCTGACCCGCATGGGCAAGCGCGTGGTCATCCTCGACGCCGACTTAGGGCTGGCCAATGTGGACGTGATCCTGGGCCTGGCGCCCAAGCTCAACCTGTTCCACCTGTTCGCCGAGGGCATGACCCTGGAGAAGATACTCTGCGACACGCCCTACGGCTTCCGCATCCTGCCGGCCGCCTCGGGCGTGAGCGACATGGTCAACCTGAACACCGGCCAGAAGCTCGACCTGCTGGAGGCCATGGACTACCTTGAGGGCGGCATCGACCACCTCATCGTGGACACCGGGGCCGGCATCAACGACAATGTGCTGTACTTCAACATCGCGGCCAGCGAGCGCCTGGTGGTGGTGACCACCGAACCCACCTCGCTTACGGACGCCTATGCGCTCATCAAGGTGCTCAAGCTGAAGCACGGCGTGGACCGCTTCCGCATTTTGGTGAACATGGCGCGCGACGAAAAGGGCGCCAAAGAGATCTTCACCAAACTCTACAAGGCCTGCGACCACTTTTTAAACGGCGTATCCCTTGATTTTGTGGGCTTCATCCCGCAAGATGCGGCAGTACGCAAAGCCGTCATCGCCCAGACGCCGTTCACGCATTTAACCCCTGATTGCCCCGCAAGCCGGGCCATAGGTCAGGCAGCGGCCAAGATAACCAGCTGGAAAGTCACGGCGAAGGCAGATGGAAACATTAAATTCTTCTGGAAAAAGCTCCTCTTCCAGGAGCAGTCCGTGGCGTGAACTCGAGACGGGCGCGGTTTCCTGGCCGAAGTTTCCACCGCGCGACCAGGAAGCCATCGTCCGGCACTACGCCCCGAAGATCCGCATCCTTGCGCTCAGGATGAAGAACAAGCTGCCACAGAGCGTGGAGCTTGGTGAACTCATCAGCGCCGGGAGCATCGGGTTGCTCGACGCTTTGGGCAAATTTCGTCCGGAGTTGGGCATCAAGTTCGACACCTACTCCGAAAACCGCATCAAGGGCGCCATGCTTGACGAGTTGCGCCGCATGGACTGGTTCTCTCGCGGGATGCGCCAGAAAGTGAAGATGCTGGACGAAGCCATGCGCCAGATAGAACACGAAACGGGCTCCACGGCCACCCATGAACAGTTGAGCACCAAGACCGGTCTTTCCTCGCGCGAGGTCCAACAGGGGCTGGAAGCCCTGCAAAACCAGTTGTGTGTAAGCCTCGACGCGTTTCAAGAGAATTTCGTCGGCACACGCGAATCGCTGTCCGAGAATGAACCGTATCAGTCCACTGCATTCCAGGAAATGGTTGACAAGATTGCAGGCCTCATAGAAGAGTTGACTCCTAGAGAGAAGCTTGTCATATCGCTCTACTACGGTGAAGAGTTGAACATGAAAGAGACCGCCCAGGTCATGGACATAACCGAAGGGCGCGTCTCTCAGTTGCATTCACAGGCCCTGGCCAAGCTCCGCGACAGTTTCCGGCGGCGCTACGAAAACGAAGGTTGATCCGGGAGGAGAGACAACATGCCTGCAGACAAGAATATGCGCATCCTTATCGTCGACGATTTTTCCACCATGCGCAAGATCATCAAGAACATCCTCCGCCAGCTTGGTTTCAACAATGTCACTGAGGCAGACGATGGCACAACGGGTTGGGAAACCCTCAACCGCGACAACATAGACTTCATCATTTCCGACTGGAACATGCCGCAGATGACCGGGATCGAGCTCTTGCGCAAGGTGCGCTCCAGCGAAGAATACGCCAGCACCCCGTTCCTCATGGTCACGGCAGAGGCCCAGCAGGAGAATATCATCGAGGCCGTGCAGGCCAAGGTGTCCAACTACATCGTGAAACCTTTCACCCCGGAGACCCTGGGCCAGAAGATCGACAAGATCTTTGCCGCTTAAGGCCTAACCCTGATGGGGAGGCATGCTCGTCATGGTTCCAGATCCTTCTGAGGAGGCAAGGCCAACTGGCGCGGGCAAGATTGACGTCAACGATGTCATGCTCGATACCAGCGAGACCTCGCGCGCCACGCAGAAGGTCGATCTCGACCTGGATGACGCGCCCTTCCTTGAGGAAGAGGAAGAGCTCAAGCCCGAACCGCCGAAACCGAAGGAGGCGCTGAGTCTCGACGCAGAAGAGGCAGAGAAGCCAGCTCCCAAGGACCGGAAAAAGCTCATCATCATAGGCGCTGCAGCCCTGGCCCTCGTGCTGGCGCTCGGGCTTGCAGTCAAGTTCCTCTTCTTCAAGGGCAAGACCGCCCCCACCGCAGACAAAGCGGTCCAGACAGCCGTCCAGGACAACAGCACGCAGGCCGTTGCGCCAGAACTCCCGGAGATCCAGGTACGCCTGGAGCCGTTCTGGGTGGAGCAAAAGGGCGAGGGTGACGAGGTGCGCTTCCTCATCGCGCGCATCCTGCTTGGAACGCACGAAGCAAGTGTCGCCAAGGATTTTGAGTCGAGGATGATGCCCGCGAGAAACGCCATCTTTTACTACCTGAAGAATAAAGATGTACAGTTTTTAGCCGATGAGAAGAATGCAGAGAAGTTGAAAACAGAACTGCTGTTGGTCGTCAACCAGTACGTCAGCGACGGCAAGTTCGAAACCCTCCTCTTTGAGGAGTATGTGGTAAAATGACATGGCCACCACGCCCCTTGACCTGCCCATCCTGATCTCGCAGCTGCCCAACCTGCAGCAGATCGCAGGTTCGCACATCATCCCGCAAGACGCGCAGCAGGCGCTCTTCGGTCAGATGGTGGCCGACAACCAGCGCAAGGATGACCAGAAGGTCCAGGAAGTGGAAAAGAAGGAACGCTTGGAAGCCGTAGGCCAAGAGGCTGGCGGCAAGAATTCAGCGGCGGGCTACCCCCGCCAACGGCGCAGGCCCCCGCCCGACACCCAGCCAGTGCCGGACACCCAGTCGTCCAACGCCTCGCCCTGGGCAGGCAACATCATCAACGTGAAGATTTAACCCCACTGTCGCGCCCTACTTGGGCTTGTCCCTCTCGTCATCCTCACCGTCCTCCATCTCCTCCTTGGTCGGAAAACGGCCGGTGAACCAGTAATACAGCCATTTCCTTCGCTCCTTGCGCACCTGTGGCGGCCCAGGCTTGGCCTTGAGCCGATCAACAAACACAGCCAGGAGCACTCCAAAAGCCAAGACAACCAAGGCAAACAGCCAGTTGCTCATTCATCCCCCGACAGTATGCGGCAATGCGTCACCTGTTCAGCGTAAAAATACTGGGGTTTCCCAAATAACGCGAGAGATTTTATGCGACCGCTGCGATGGCATTGCCTCTAAGCCTGGGAATGTGCATAATGCCTGAGCGGACACGGCGCATGGCCTGATTTCCGCCACCACAAACACACAAGGAGGCAGAGTGCCCAAACCGAGCGACTACACCCTGTTCAGCGGCGGCGCCCAGGGCGCCGAGGCCGAGTTCGGCAAGCTGGCCGAGAAAGTCGGCGTTCAGGAGGTCAACTTCTCCTTCGAAGGCCACAAGATCGAGAGCACCCGCGGCCTGCGCATGCTCACCACCGAAGAGCTCCTGCGCAAGGATGTCAGCCTGACGTACGTGTCCAAGCTGCTGGACCGCAACTTCAGCAACGCCCCGCACATCCGCATGGTCCTGCGCACCATCATGTATCAGGTCGAAGCCGGGCACGAGGTCTTCGTCATCGGCAACATCCTGGAGAACGGCACAGTCAACGGCGGCACCGGCTGGGGCGCAGAGTTCGCCAAGATCTGCAACAAGCCGCTCTTCGTCTTCGACCAGGTGAAGAACGGCTGGTTCACCTGGGCAGAGGGCAAGTGGTTGGCCGCCGATGCACCGAGGATCACCAAGGCCCATTTCACGGGCACCGGCACGCGCTTTCTGGAAGACAACGGCCGCCAGGCCATCGCCGACCTCTTCGCGCGGTCTTTCCGCCCTTCGGCCTAGGCCAGGCACGCATCCTTTCGGGCGATCCCGGTTCGTAAACCGGCCGGGGTCGCCTGAAGTTCCTGCACGTTGATTTTCCGCACAAAACCGTGCATCTTTAGTCACCGGTTGGGCTTCCTGCCCGGCCCCATCGACAACCACACGGGTGCCCCATGCAGATCACCGCGTTGCTGCTTCTGGCCCTCACAGTCACCGAACTGGCCCTGCTCTTCGTGGTCATCATCTTCTATCTGCGCCTGCGCAAGTCCGAGGCCCTCATCGCACGGATGCAAACCAAGCAAGAGGAATTCCTGAACAAGTTGCGCGCCAACGCCCAGCTGGAACAGGAACTTGTGGACAGCTTCGAGCGCAGGCAGGACGAACTGTCCCGCCTGGACGGCCAGCTCACCGAGCGGGTGGTGGTCCTGAACAAGCTGCTCAAACAGGCCGACGAATACGCCCGCTCCCCGCAGTTCCTGCGCCAGGTCATCATCTCCGGCAACCGCCAGGGCAAATCACCCAAGGAGCTCGCCAAGACAACGGGCCTTTCCGTTGACGAGGTGGAGCTCATCATCGACCAGAACGCATAAGCCACGAAAGCCCATGCGCATCAAGGGCTACGGAGCGGGGCAACCAGGCCGGCAGGGTCAGCCCGGCCCTGGCCGCGAACGCGCCGACTCCTTCCGCGCCCGGCACAGCATCGGCGAACGCATCAAGGGCCGTGTGCTCCGGCGCGAGCCCTCCGGCCTGTACTGGGTCCAGGTCGGCAGCGAGGAGCTCCTGGCCCGGCTGGAGGTCCAGACCGAGCCCGGTGACCAGCTCATGTTCGTGGTCCGCGCCCTGGTCCCGGAGATCCGCCTCCAGGCCCTGCAGGGCGACGCGCTCCAGGAAGACCTGCCGGGCCTGGTGCAGCGCTTCCGCGCCACGCGCGAGATCTTCGAATCCCAGGCCGAGCCCCTGTTCTCTGTCCTCAGGAACATCCCGCCCCTGCTCTCGCAGCGCCAGGAGGCCTTTGGCATCGCCCTTGACGGCAACGCCGAAGCCTCCACCCTCTACCAGGACGCCAAGGCGCTCCTGCTGCGCATCAATGAAGCTCTGACCGCCGAGCGCGGCGCCGTGGCCCTGTATGAACCCTGGCTCCTGCCCGCTGTCAGGCGGCAGGAGATCGTGCGGCGGCTGACCGGAGGCGGCGGCTTTGCCGAGGCGTCCTTGAGCGGAAGCATGAGCGGATGCGGCGGCCTGGAAGTGCGGCTCATGTCCAGGGCCAAGGAATGCAGCCTGCGCCTCCTGGCCGAGCAGCCGGACCAGACCGGAGGCTTGCAGGTGGAACTGGCCGCCCTGGTGCGCGACGGCCTTGGCGTCGAGGCCCAGTTCCTGGGCGTCTCGCGCCTGGCGGCAGGCGCCGGGGCCGGGGTCCTGGCGGAGCTCCTGGGCGATGCCCCGCTCTGGGCCTCCGGCGGGCTCAACACGCGCGTGTAGCGGTTCTCCCAGCTCCCCCGCCAGGCAACAAAAAACGCCCCGCAGGGCGTTTTCAAAAACGGCTTTGGCGAAGGTCTAAGCCAGGGCGGGCTGTCCGCGCAGGCCGCCGCGCGAGGGGAGGACACCAGGAGCAGACACGCCAGGAACGGTCTGCGGCGCGGACTCGGGCAGGGCCAGAGTGCGTTCTTCGACGTATTCTGCGGCGTGGTCTTCGATGTAGCGCAGGAAGGCATTGTTCAGGGCATGGCCCGAGGCAAAGACCTCGAAGCGGCCCTGCAGGGGCAGGCCCATGACGGC
The DNA here is from genome assembly GCA_964645095.1 of uncultured Desulfocurvus sp. GTDB lineage: Bacteria > Desulfobacterota > Desulfovibrionia > Desulfovibrionales > Desulfovibrionaceae > Humidesulfovibrio. The sequence goes on from CAZXZF010000071.1 coordinate 8,179, forward strand.
CATGTCGCCAACGAAATCCAGCATCTTGTGGCGCACGAACTCATCGGGATAGCGCAGTCCGTCGGTGTTCAGCACGCCGAACTCGTCCAGGACCACGGCGTTGTCCAGGGTGCCGCCCAGGGCCAGGCCGTTGGCGTGCAGATATTCGACCTCGCGCAGGAACCCGAAGGTGCGCGCCTTGGCGATGTGCGTGGCAAAGGCGTCCGGGGTCACTTCCAGGGTCAGGTTCTGGCGGCCGATGAGCGGGTGGGCGAACTGGATGGTGTAGTCCACCAGGAAGCCGTCGTGCGGGGTGGCCTTGATGTATTTGCCGTCCTGCTCGAAGGTGAGCGGCCGCGTGATGGCCAGGACCTTGCGGGCCTTGGCCTGGCGGCGCACACCGGCCTGATTGAGCAGGTAGACGAAGGAGGCGGCGCTGCCGTCCATGATGGGCAGTTCGCGCCCCTGCACCTCGATGCGGATGTTGTCGATGCCCATGCCGCGAACGGCTGCGAGCAGGTGCTCCACCGTGGAGATCTGGTCGTGCCCGTTGCCCAGGCTGGTGGCCAGGCCGGTGTCCACGACGAGACGGGGCTTGGGGCTCAAGAAGGAGGTGCCCGATCCGCTGCGCAGGGCAAAGAGGATGCCCGTGTCTTCGGGCGCGGGGCGCAGCACAAGCTCAACCTTCCTGCCACCATGCAGGCCGATTCCCGTGCAGCGTACCGTATTGCGGATCGTGGTCTGATGCATGATGCCCTCGCTGGAGCCACAGATGCATACACGATGCCAACTCACGGGATAATCTAACCGTACGATTTAAATGGTTATTTATTTGAACTTTAAAACCGGGACTGTGCTTTTTTCCCCACAATTTTGCACGGATGCAACAACCGGGGGCGCAATTGTGGTTTTCAGGCCGCTGAGCGGGTGGCGCGAAGCACCCGGTCCAGCCCCGCGTAATCACGCAGGATCGCTGGCTGGGAGAAGCCGAGGGCGGGGTCGCTGAAGAGCTCCAGCACTGCCCTGCCCTGGCTGGAGCCGAACTCGCAGAGCAGCACGCCGCCGGGCCTGAGCGCTTGGGCCGCCACAGGGGCCAGGCCGCGGATATGCGCCAGGCCCGAGTCCGGGCTCACCAGCGCGCTGTCCGGCTCAAAGCCGCGCACCTCAGGGCTCAGCATGGCGTATTCGGCCTCGGTGACATAGGGCGGGTTGGCCGCCACCAGGTCCAGGGACGCGGGAGGAAGCTTCAGGCTGGTGAAGTCGGCGCAAAGGAAGTCCAGGCGGGCAGCCACGTTATGCTCGCGGGCGTTGTGGCGCGCCACCTCAAGGGCCTGGGGGCTCAGGTCCACGGCCAGACCGTGCGCATGCGGGAACACATGCGCCAGGGCCACGGCCAGCGCACCCGACCCGGTGCCGAAGTCGGCAAAGCGCAAGGGCGCTTGCGCCGGGAAAAGGCGCTCGGCCTCCTCGACGATGAGCTCGGTCTCCGGCCGCGGGATGAGCACATCCGGCGTGACGCGCAAGGCCAGGCTGTAGAACTCCTTCTCGCCCAGCAGGTAGGCCACGGGCTCGCCCTTGGCGCGGCGCGCCACCAGGGCGCGGAAGATGCTCAGGGCTTCGTCGTTCAGGCGGTCCTTGGCGCGCACGATGAGCCCCAGGCGCGACAGGCCAAAGGCTTTCGTGCCCAGAAGTTCTGCGGAAAGACGCGGGGCGTCCAGGCCAAGGGCTGCGAGTTCGGCGGCGGCTGTGGCCAGGGTCTCGGCAATGGTGCCGGGCCGCCGGTCGAGTCTGGCCAGGACCTCGCGCAATGAGGTGGGTCGCTCGCGCTCGGCCACGCAGCTACCCGCCAGAGGCCTGCGACTTCAGGGACTCGGTCTGGTAGTGGCTGGTCAAGGCCTGGATGAGGTCGCCGCAGTCGCCTTCCATCACCGCATCGAGCTTGTACAGGGTCAGGTTGATGCGGTGGTCCGTGACGCGGCTCTGGGGAAAATTGTAGGTGCGGATGCGCTCGGAGCGGTCGCCGGAGCCCACCTGGGCGCGGCGGATGTCCGTCTCCACGGCCTTGGCCTTCTCCTGCTCCTGGGACAAAAGGCGCGAGCGCAAGACCTTCATGGCCGAGGCCTTGTTCTTGTGCTGCGACTTTTCGTCCTGGCACTGCACCACCAGGCCCGACGGCAGGTGGGTGATGCGCACGGCGGACTCGGTCTTGTTGACGTGCTGGCCGCCAGCGCCGCTGGCGCGGAACACGTCGATGCGCAGGTCCTCGGTGCGGATGTTCACGTCCACTTCCTCGGCCTCGGGCATGATGGCCACGGTCACGGCGGAGGTGTGGATGCGGCCCTGGGCCTCGGTGGCGGGCACACGCTGCACGCGGTGCACACCGGCCTCGTACTTGAGCTTGCTGAACACGCGCGCCCCGGAGATGGAGGCGATGACTTCCTTGTACCCGCCGGTGTCCGTGGGGCTGGCGTCCAGGAGCTCTACGCGCCAGCCAAGACGCTCGGCGTAGCGGGAATACATGCGGAAGAGGTCGGCGCAGAACAGGGCGGCCTCATCGCCGCCGGTGCCGGCGCGGATCTCCAGGATGCTGTTCTTGTCGTCCAGCGGGTCCTTGGGCAAAAGCAGCAGCTTCAGCTCGCTGTCCAGCTCCTCCAGACGGGCCTTGAGGCCCTCGCTTTCGGACTCGGCCATCTCGCGCATCTCCGGATCGGCGTCCTTCAGGAGCTCGCGGTTGTCGGCCAGCTCCTGGCTCAGGCGCTTGTACTCGCGGAAGGCCTTGACGATGACGCCAAGGTCCGCGTGGCTCTTGGCCACCTTGCGGTAGCGCTCCTGGTCGGCCAGGACCTCAGGCGCGCCAAGCTCGCGCTCCAGGTCCAGGAAGCTGTGTTCGATCTCTTCCAGTTTGGCGAACATCAGGGGCACCCCTTTTCACTCACGGCGCACTTGAGGGCGGCCATGGCCACCTCGATCTGGCTGTCGTCCGGCT
>CAZXZF010000072.1:0-11124 GCA_964645095.1 uncultured Desulfocurvus sp.
GCGGGGTTGAGGGGGCGCTCTTCCAGATGCTCAATCACGGCATCATCACCGGCGCACTGTTTATGATGATCGGCTGTGTGTACGAACGCAGCCACAGCCGCCAGATCGCCGACAACATGGGTCTGGGCAAATACCTGCCGGCCTTCATGGGCTTCTGGGGCCTGTATGCCCTGGCCAGCCTGGGCTTCCCCGGCACCAACGGGTTCGTGGGCGAGATGCTGGTCTTCACCGGCGCCTTCCAGAAGAGCTACATTGTGGGCGCTTTCCTGGTGCCCGGCGCGCTCCTGGGCGCGGCGTACATGTTCCGCGTGTCGCTCAAGATGGCCTGGGGCCAGCCTGCAAGCGCCAAGACCTGGCCCGACCTGAACACCCGCGAGTGGGCCTACCTGCTCATCCCGGCAGCATTCGTGTTCTACATCGGCCTGGCGCCGGGTCTCTTCTTCAAGCTCATTGATCCTTCCGTTGAGAAGCTCGTGGGCGACTTCAAGCAGCGCAACACGGTGGAGCAGAAGGTGACGGCCGAGGCCGTTCCCGCTGCGGTGGCCGCCGTTGTTGTCCCTGCCGAACCGGTCAACAATTAGGGAGTGGCGGCCGTGGTTTTCAATCCCATCCAGATTGTCCCGGAATTATATCAACTGTTGCTGATCCTCGCCCTGTTCTTCCAGAGCCTGGGCGACGGCTCGGATACCCCCCCTGCGGAGCGCTGGCTTCCGTACTTTGCAGGCTTCGGCATCTTCGTGGCCATCGTGTCCTGGGGTGCGGAAGGGCTCATCTTTGGTGGAGCCTACAAACTTGACGCGCTCTCGCAGTTCATGAAGCTGGCCATTTCCGCAGGCTTCTATGTGACCGTGTTGAACGCCTCCCGCCAGCCCTCCCTTGAGGAGCGCAAGCGCCCGGACTATTTCATGTTCCTGGCACTCTCGGCCTGGGGCCTGATGATTTTGTCCTCGGCTGTGGAGCTCATCACCATCTACCTGGCGCTTGAGATCTCCTCGTACAGCCTGTACGCGGTCATCCCCCTGCGCAACACCGGCGGCCTGGGCGACAAACGCGCGGCCGAGGCGGGCATCAAGTACATCCTGTTTGGCGCGGTGGCCACGGCCCTGGCGCTGTACGGCTTCTCCTACATCCTGGCCAGCCAGCACACGAGCTACATCTCGCAGCTGGCCATGCGCACCTGGACCTGGGAGGGCGCGCCCATGGCCGTGGTCGGCCTGTCCTTGTTCCTGGGCGGCATGTTCTACAAGCTGGCGCTGTTCCCCTTCCACTTCTGGTGTCCGGACGTCTACCAGGGCGCGAGCAACGAGACCGCCGGTTTCGTGGCCACCCTGCCCAAGCTGGGCGCGGTGGTGGTGCTGGTGCGCCTGGCCACCTTGCTCAAGCCCGGCCTTGAGATCACCACGCTTCTGGCCATCCTGGGCGCCGCGTCCATGACCTACGGCAACCTCTGCGCCCTGGCGCAGAAGGACCTGAAGCGCCTGCTCGGCTTCTCGTCCGTGGCCCACGCGGGCTACATCATGGTCGGCCTGGTCTCCGGCACGGCCATGGGCCTGTCGGCTGCGGTGTTCTACGCCCTGGCCTACCTAGTCATGAACCTGCTCTGCTTCTGGGTCATCAGCCGCGTGGCCTCGGACGGCCGCAACCTGCAGCTCGACGACCTGAACGGCCTGTACAAGCGCGCCCCGGCCCTGGCCTTTGCCCTGGGCGTGGGCGCCTTTGCCCTGGTTGGCCTGCCGCCGACCATCGGCTTCATGGGCAAGTTCTTCCTCATCACCTCGGCCTGGGACCACGGCTACAACTGGCTGGTCATCACCCTCGTGCTGAACAGCGCCATCGCCATCTACTACTACCTGGGCCTGGTGCGCCATGCCTACACCCACGAGGCTGGCGAGGACGTGCCCACGCCGGACAACAGCGCCTTCAGCATCTGCGGCGCGACCCTGCTGGCCGCCCTGGTGCTGGTGCTCGGCATGGTGCCTGGCCGCGTGTTCGACTTCGCCATCATGGCGGGCAAGCAGCTCCTGCCGTAGTCCCGCTTCGCTTTGGTTCAATGAAGGCCCGCTTTTGCGGGCCTTTTTTGTTGCACCCCTTGACTTCCCGGCCTAAGCCGTTAGCGTAATTCCAGAATCAAGGAGGCGCTATGCATGAAGTCAGCCTCGGCGGCATGCTTACGGACTACCTGAGCGGCGAGAAGATCGAGGAGACCACCTACGAGGAGTTCCGGCAGGCCCTGGCGCGCATGCTGGTGGAGGGCAAGGGCTTTCCCAGGGACAGCCTCAGGGCCAAGGTGCCCCTCGTGTTCCAGATCGACGGCCAGGACACCGGGCGGCACATCGACCTGGTGGCCTACGATACGTCCGGCGGGTCCGGCCGCCCGCTGCTGCTGGTGATCTTCTGCGCCGGGGACGTGGGCAGCTTCGAGCGCGAGACCGTGAGCTGCGCCCGGCTGTTCCCCGGCGGACCGGTGCCTGTGGCCATCGCCACGGACTCCATCGGCGCAAGCGTGCTGGACACCGCCACGGGAGAGCCTCTTTCACACACGATTGGAGGGGCCACGGGCGTGCGCGCCATCCCCACCTGGGACGAGCTGCGCGCCCTTGTCGCCGCCAGCGACGCCATCACCAAGCGCCTGCCCCTGCCCGAGGAGCGCCGCCGCAAGGAGGAGCGCATCCTGCACGCCTACAACGGCTTTCTGTACGGCACCTGCTGCAGCGAATCCTGCCGCGTGCCCCCCAAGAGCGGCGGCAACTGAACATGCGGGACGACAGCCCGAACAATGCTGCGGACGCCGACGCTGTCCTGCGTTTCGGCAGCACCCCCTCGCGCATGAAGGCCGGCGTGAGCCGCTACTGCCCGGCGCGCGGCTCGGGGCTGCCCCTGTCTGTGGAGCTGCTGCGCAAGTCGCTGCGGGAAACGGGCATCACGGCCCCCATGGATGAGGAGCATGCGGCCGAGGTTGTGCGGCTGCTGCTGTCCGGCAAGGACGCCAGCCACATCGTCGTGGCCAGGGGCGTGCCTCCGCAGATTGGCCAGGATGCCTGGGTCGAGCTCGCGGGGTCGCCGAATTACCCGGTGCTCCCCGGCCAGGTCATCGGCAAGCTGCACCCGGCAGTAATGGCCCAGGAAGGCCGGGACATCGCCGGAAACCTGGTGCAGCCGCCAGTCCATGCTGCGCCGCGTGTCATTTCCGTGGCGGGCGGCATTGCCCAGGACCGGGACGGCGTGCTCACGGCCAAGGTGGCCGGGTTGGTGCGCATGGACGACCTCAGGATCGAGGTGTCGCCCCTGGTGCGCCTTTCCGCAGACAGGCTCCAGGCCCTGGCCACGCTCTACGCCAGGGACGCCCTGGGCGCCCTGCTCACGGCTGAAGGCCTGGTGCTGATTCTGGCCGGCCAGGGCGTGAACTTTGGCATCCAGGTGGAGCGCATTGTTGCCGGACTGGCAAAGGCCCACGCGACAAACAAGGCGGTGGAAGACGTCGTGGTGGCCCAGGGCCAGGCTCCGGTGCACGGCGAGAACGGCCGGCTGGAGCTTCTGTGCGGGGGGCAGGCCTGCGAGGAGCCCCCGGACGAGATGGCCCGGCTGGACTACCGCAACCGGGGGCTGTTTTCCGTGGCCGAGAAGGGCCAGGACATCGCCCGGCTGCTGCCTCCGACCAAGGGCGTGCCCGGACGCGACGTGACCGGCGCGGTGGTCCCGGCGCGCGACGGCGCGGTGCTGCGCCTGGCCTTGGGCAAGAACGTGGAGGCCCTGGAGAACGGCGCGCTGCTCCGCGCCAAGATCCCCGGGGTGGTGCTGTCCGGCAAGGGCAGCCTGGACGTGTCCGAGCTGCTGAGCATCACCGGCGATGTGGACTACGGGACCGGCAACATCGAGCTGCCGCTCGGCTCGGTGCGCGTGGGCGGCACGGTGCGCACGGGCTTCACGGTCCAGGCGCCGGGCCAGGTCCTGGTGGAGGGCATGGTGGAGAGCGCGCGCGTCATCGCCGATGGCGACGTCGTGGTGCGCGGCGGCATCTTCATGTCCGGCGACGAGGCGGCCTTTGTACAGGCTGGCGGGAACGTCAGCGCGGCCTTCACCCACAACGCCATGATCCAGGCGGGCGGCGACGTCACCGTGGCCCTGTCCATGGTCGGCAGCAAGAGCAACAAGGGTTCGCGCGTCACGTCCGGGGGCTTTGTGCGCGTCAGCGACCCCAAGGGCCGCATCATGGGCGGCACCGTGGTCAGCGCGAAGGGCATTGAGGTTTTCGACGCCGGCAGCGAGCGCGGCATGGTCACGACCCTGGCCTTAAGCCAGGAAACCCCGGAGGTCGCCGCCCTGATCAAGGAGCTGCGCGAGCTCAAGGTGCTCAAGGAGCGCTCGATGTTCGTGCTGGGCGAGGGCGACGGGATCATGGCCCTGTCCAAGCTCCGCGCAGAGCGCCGTGCCGAGGCTGAGGACCTGCTGAACCGGCGCGACAGCATCGAGTCGCGCATCAAGCAGATCCAGCGCAGCCTGGCCGAACTGGCCCAGGAGCACCTGGAGCGTGTGGCCTCGGCTCGCATAATCGTCCGCGGCACGGCCTACCAGGGCGTGGCCATCAAAATGGGCGGCCGCTCCCTGCACGTGGAGCAGCCCCTGGAGCATTGCGTCTTTTCCTGGGATGTGCAGAACAAGGAAATTGTCACCGGCAGCCTTTAGGCGAGAGGAAGAGATCCCTCTCGCCCACATCTCCCTGAACGTGGGCTGCTACTCATGGATGTTAGTGATCCCTTTGCCGAGCAGCTTGAGCCTGCCTATACCCTCTGCTTCCAGTTCGTAGGCCGTGATGAATAGCTTGTTCACGGCCCAGTCATCCGGCGAGAGGCACACGCCCGAACGCGTTCGCCCGTTGTGCCAAATCGTCCTTCCCGTCAGGCGCGTCGGTCGTAATCATGCCGCAAGTCCCCAGTGTCCTCCAAAGGAGGCCGCTCCAAGGCGCTGCGCAGCATGTCATGTGTCAACGCCGAGTGCCGACGTAGCCTAAACTGCCGTGAGATATCCGCAGCGGTCTCTTTCGCCTTCGGCTGAAATTTCGCCCGGCACCCACGAGTCACCCCACACGTTGACGTTGCGCACGATAATGCGCACGGCCAACTCCAGCGGATACTTGGCAGCGAAAAACACACCCGGCCCCTTGACGTATGACACGACCTCTGACCCAGATGGCCGCGCAAAGTCGCCGTTTGGCCACAAATGTCCAATCTGCCGGTGCGGTGGGATGAGCGGATCCGAAGCAGGGATGAGCATGCCGCAGACTGGGAGCATCTGCGCCGTAATGTCGCCTGACTTGGATGGCCAAGCGCCAACCAATTCGACGGCATTCTATGTGCCGAAGGAGCAATATGTGTATGGTGTTCCGGACGCGTCGTAGCGGAACGAGGCTGGAGCCAGGGCCTCCAATGTCTGAACGACCCTGCCATCCACGGGGAGTTCCTCGGCGTAGGCGATCAGGCGCTGCTGGACGGCGATGATGTCTCGCACGGCGACGCGAAGCACTTCATCACGCGGGTCGAGGCAGCCGACAAGGCTGATGGTCTCGGCACGGTCGCAGGCGAGAATCAACTGTCGTGTCGACACAACGCGGCACGGCTCCCCGGTGCGCCGTGATAGGCCGGGGAGGACGATGCTGCGAGAAAGAGTGGCGAGGATAAAACTGATCGACATGACAGCTCCTTTGGTTGTGGTCTCGGAGAAAGACCGGAGCCGATTAGCCTGCCTGGTTCACCTTGGGAGCCCCCCTTAGAGCGTCTCCAGATGTTTTGTTTCAATGGGCCGCCGACATGATCGCAAGCCAATTCCCAGCATAACCCAGCCTTCCTTGTTTCCTTCCGCCCAGCTTCCTTCCGCCAACCATAGCTACCCGCAGGGCAGCACGAGCGCTGCAAGGCGCGGCGTGCAGCTTGTTCGCGCAGAGGTGATCAGAAACCCTGGTGGGCGGACAACAGCGAAAAAACGCCCACGAGATTGGTGTTGGCTCCAACGATTCGCAGAAGAAGGTGGCTGGGGCCACGCAGAAAGAGCAGAGCGCAGAGAGCGGTTGTCCCTGCAAGGGCGGCTAATTCTAGGGTGATGTTGTCATGCCGCAGCAGGTCGATCCAGGCGAAAGCGTGGGTGAAGATGGCGTGGTCGCCAGGGTGATGAGTGAGTACGAAGAGCAGGCTCATACCCAGCAGGGGCAGCAGCATGGTGATGGCAATGGCATTCGCCTGAAGATCGCACAGGCAATGAAGGCGCTTTGGGGACAACATGATGAATGTGCCCAAAGCCAAGAGGCCAACGGCGGACAAATCATGTAGAAAATCCTGCGCCGCAAGATCGGAGAAGGGGCCAGTCTCCCAGTGCCCGAGGCCAAACGCCGCCAGCAGCAAGGCCAAGGCAGCGAAACTGCCGCCTAGGAATACCGCCCGACTGGCCACGCCGGCCTGCCTGAGAAGCATGGCGACACCGGAAAGTCCATACCGGTGCAGGCCCGTGAGTGTGCCCAGGGACACACCGGTCAAAGTCACGGCGTGGTGCGCGGCCATGAGCCCCAGGTAGGGCAGGATCATCTTCCAGCCGCCGTGACCAAAAGCCGCCGGGATGTGCCCCAGCAGGCCGACGCTGTAGACCGTGGCCATGAAGGACCAGAAGAACAGCGCCTGGCCGGAAAGCAGCACAGTGAGCAGAAAGGCCGCCCAGGGGAAGGCCGCCACGGCCAGCACCGGCAGGACGCGCCCGTACAGCCAGGGGTGCGAGACGAGCTTCTCTCCGGTGCGGCGGCGCAGCCGGAAGCGGTAACGGAGAAAATCGGGCACCGAGTCCGGGTAGCGGTCGTGCCGCAGGCTCAAGCGCGGCTCATTGGCGAAGTCCGCCACCTCGCGGGCGCGCAGGCAGAACTCGAAGTCGTCCATGTCCCAGGGGATGTCCTCGGCCGGGGGACCCGCCAGCTCGATGACCCGGCGCGGCAGGACGCAGTTGCAGAACGGCACCTGATACCAGCCCACGGGCTCGCGGCGCAGGTTGATGTGGGATTTAGTGCCTGCGCCCAGCCTGCTGCGCGACACCGCGTAGATGAGCTGGGCCTGTTTTCCCGTGGCCACGGGGCGCTCCGGCCCGGTGAGGATGATCGCCCCCTCGGGGTCCAGGGTCACCGCCGTCTCCACCCAGTGAGGGTCGGGAATGGTGTCGTCGTCCAGAAACGCCACCAGCGCCCCCCGCGACCGGGCCAGGCCGAGGTTGCGGCGCACGTTGGCATGCCGGGGACTACAGGGAACCAGCGCCAAGGAATAACGCGAAGACTCGAAGCTTACAGCTTCCACATCGCCCACGGCGATGACCTCGAAGTGACAGTCCCCACGCTGCTCCTCCAGCCCGCGCAGGCAGGCCTCCAGGGCGCGTGGCCGGGTCACGGCAATGACGATGCTCAATGGCGGTGCGGAGGTCCGCATCACAGCCCCATCAGGCGTCTGCCCAGGATGCCCAGGCCGCGCAGGGCAAGCTCCGGCAACATGCCAGGCGTGACGGCGATGGCCGTGTGCATGGCGCAGGACCACGTGCAGTTGCACTTGCCAGCCCCCAGCCGCGAGGCCCGGAAATCCGCGTAGGCTCGTCCTGCCAGGATGGGCCGCACATCCCCGCCCGTCTCGCGCAGGTTGCCGATGCAGTGCCACAGGGGCTCGCAGGGATACACCCGGCCCTCCTGGTCGATGACCAGCAAATGCCGCCCGGCTTCGCAATAGCTGCCGGCGCTCCGGTTGCCCGAGGCCGCATCCAGGAGCAGCCGCCTGTAGAGTCCCTTCACCGCCAGCATCCCGGCCACATGCAGGTCCGCTCTGCGGCGGCAGGGGCTGGCCAGAGCCAAGGCTCTGGCCGCCCGTTCGGCGTAGGCGGCGGCATCCGCGCGCACGGCTTCATCCCCGCCCGAGGGCAGCTGCTGCTGCGGGTAAGACACGCTCATGCGGTCAAAGGCAAAGGTGCGGCCAAGCTCCACAAGCACCTCGTCCAGGCGCTCGGCATTGGCGGGCAGATACAGGGTGCTGCCCTTGATGCGCAGGTTGGGCCGCAACTCACGCAGGGCAGCCAGGGCCAGGAAGCTCTCCTGGGCCTTGGCGAAGAGCCCCGGCACCTTGCGCGAGGCGTCGTGCCGTTCGCCCAGGTCGTCCAGGGAGAGCTGGAGGTCGAAGGCCACGTCCGGGTTGGCGGCGGTGAGACGGTCCATGACCGCTGCCATGGCCCTGGTGAAGGTGAAATTGGAGGGAATGTCCACCACGCGCACCCCGCAGTGGTCGATGAAGGCCTGGATAATGTCGGCCAGATCCTCCCGCACAAAGGGCTCCCCGCCGGAGACGGCGAGGTAATGCAGGGGACCGTAGGAGCGCGCCAGGGCCTGGTACTCGTCCAGGCGCATCTCTCCCTCGCTGGCGGTGGGGTTGTCCACGGCGTGGCGGTACAGGCAGAACTCGCAGCGGGCGTTGCAGCGCGCGGTGACGAAGAGGTTCAGCGTCTGGGGCAAGAGTCCCGGCTGCCTGCGGAAGAGGAAGGCTGAGGACAACGCGTTTCGAAGCAATTTCATGAAACCTCCATCATGCACCTTGGGCGAACAGCACCTCGTCAGCCCGTGCTCTTTCAGCAAAAGGGCCAACCACCCGCACGGTAAAACAGGGGCAGTTCCCCTGCCACCGACGTCACGGGCCGATTGTGAACGCGGATCAAGCCCGTTGCCGCTGGCCCCTGTCCATAAATACCATTAGGCTAGCCATTGGAGGGCCAACCCCATAACGGCGATGTAGCGAACAAGTTTAGCAAAGACCACGATTGCGATAAAGGACAGAAAAGGTTCCCGGAGAATCCCGGCAACCAAGGTGAGAGGATCTCCGACAACCGGCACCCAACTCATCAGCAACGACCAGCGTCCATACTTCCGATACCAGCGCTCGGCCTTGTGCATGGCCACTGCTTTTACCGGAAACCACCGATGTTCTTGATAGGGCTGGCAATGGCGCCCCAAGAGCCAATTTGTGGCAGACCCCAGGCTATTTCCTGCACATGCCACCAGGACAAGAAGCCAAGGGGGTTGTTTCCCCGCGAGCAGAAGCCCCGCGAGGACCAACTCTGACTGCGCGGGCAACAGGGTCGCGGCGATGAAGGCGGTGACGAACAGCCCCAAATATACGGACAGGTCCACAATCATGGATCACAACCTGGATATGTGTTTCATGAATGGGCTTGGCAACCAATGGTCGCCAAGCCCAAATGGCAATATCAAATAATGGGCTACAAAACTCGGTCGATTTTCTTGTAACGGCCTTCCGTGCTCAATTGAATGGTGATGCTCTCACCGGAACGGTTGCGCCAATACCAGCCATGCCTCCCATCAAAAGCGGCTTGAATGACTCCGCTATCGCCCTTGACCTGACGCGCCTTGCCATACCCGTGGTAAAACCCCTTGGGAGAGTTGGTTGGGTCACCATGCGCATCGACATTCAGGGGGCCGGACATCCTATCGCTGGAGGTGTTTGCGGTTGGGGCTCCGGGTGGCCCAGGTCCTGGCCTTGACCACCCGGACGGCCCCTGGGCTAAAAGTCGAACAGTTCTCCCAGGATGGACTTCTTCTTGTGGTAGCCGTGCCCCTGCTTGTGCTTGTAGTGGCTGTCGTGCTGGCCGCCATGCCCGCCGAACTGGGGCGGCACTGGCTGCTGCTGGTAGTGGGAGGGCTGATGCTGCGGCGGCACTGGCGCGGCATGCTGGACAGGGGCAGACGGCTGCGAAGCCGCAGACTTCTCGATGATCTTGTCGAGTTCGCCGCGGTCAAGCCACACGCCGCGGCACTGGGGGCAATAGTCGATCTCGATGCCGCTGCGTTCCGTCATAACCAGGGATATACTGCAATGCGGGCAATTCATGAAAACCTCCGTGCATGTCGCTTGTTTCGGTGAAGCCTCTTTGGCTGGGATACTGACCCTGTCGTCTTCAAAATCCAGGCTTGCCACTCCGGGGTGGCAGCTCACAGTATTGAGTCACTCCTTCGAAGGGATATCCCCTGCTGCTTAAACCACGGGGAGCGTCCCGCCAAGGTTTGGAGCAAACTCAAGAAATGAGAGTCCCCTCGCTGTAACGGGCTCGATTCTCGGGAAACAGGACGCTCAGCACTTAGCCCTCCTTCTCGCGTTTTCCCTTCACCGGGCTGCCAGGCACCCAGCCTCGGAAGGCGTCCTCCGTAGCGGCCTCAGGCGGCAGGCCCCGCGTGCGGTGCAGAGAAAGCGCCACGGACCCGCCGAGGATGCAAAGCGTGAGCAGCAGCGCCCACTCCGTGGGGATGACCGGGCCAAGGGCCGCGTTGACGACCATTTTAAGGCCCACCACCACGAGCACAAAGGACAGGCCATACTTGAGGTAGTGGAAGCGGTGGATGATGCCTATCAGGGCGAAGAACAGCGCCCGCAGGCCCAGGATGGCGAAGACGTTGGACGTGTAGACCAAAAACGGGTCCTTGGTGATGGCGAAGATGGCCGGGATGGAGTCCAGGGCGAAGACAACGTCGGAAATCTCCACCAGCGCGAGCACAATAAGCAGCGGCGTGATGAACCGGACGCCGTTCTGGCGCACCATGAAACGCTCGCCCACGTAATCCGCCGTGACGCGGAAGTGCCTGCGCATGAACTGCGTCACACGGTTGCCGGACAGGTCCGGCTCGTCGTTGATGGTCATGAGCATCTTGATGCCGGTGATGATGAGGAAGGCGCCGAAGATGTAGATGACCCAGTGGAAGGCGGTGAGAATGGCCGACCCCGCCAGGATGAGCGCCGCGCGCATGACCAGCGCCCCCAGCACGCCCCAGAACAGCACCGTGTGCTGCGACCTTTTCGGCACCTGGAAATGTGCGAAGATGAGCACGAACACGAAGATGTTGTCGATGCTCAGGCTCTTCTCGATGAGGTAGCCGGTGAGGAATTCATACCCCGCCTGGCGGCCTTCGAAGTGGAAGATGACGCCGGAAAAGCACAGGGCCAGCACGAGGTAGCCCAGGCTGAGCCAAAGGGATTCCTTGACGCCGATCTCGCGGTGCTTGCGGTGCAGCACGCCAAGGTCGAAGGCCAGGAGGACAAGAACCAGGAGGTTGAA
>CAZXZF010000073.1:0-11073 GCA_964645095.1 uncultured Desulfocurvus sp.
GGTTTTGTTGTCACGGCGGGCGTGACAACAAAACCGGACGCAGCTGTGGCTTCGCGGGCCAGATCGAATGGGAAGAGTGCGCGCGTCAGTGCGCGGTCATGGTGCGCAGCCCAGTGCGCGCACAAAATCGTAGCGCGGTGCGCTCCCCATCGCCGTCAGCAACACGATACGGCGCGCAGCACCAGCGTCAAGCACGCGCAGACGCGCTTTCGCATGACGCCAGCGCCTAGCGCGCCGTGCAGATGATTCGTGCGACGGCGAGGGGGAGCGACGTTTTCCGCTCAGGCTCAAGGGTGCTCTAATTCCAAACAAGACAAGAGAGGCCTAGGGGCTATACCACTCTGCGGCCTTGCTATCTCGCTCATTGACCTGCTTCCCGAAAGCTGGACCATCTAATATGAGAAAAGTCTCGTTTAGGTTTGGCTCACCCCAAACCGGAAGAATTTTCCATAAAGATGCCACGGTTCACGGACTTGTAAGCCGCGTTCATCCTGCGCTCGGCCCAACTGGACACCAAGAAGAAGTATGCACACCCGTTTCCCCGGTCCGCGTTTCAGCTGACGGGCATGAGCCGATAGAGGGGCCAGTTCCTGCCGGGTCGGGCAGCATTTCTCAGACGGTGCTATTGTGCTATCGTTATGATTTGCAGGACAAAAAAATCTTACTCGCGCGTAGGTTCTAACCCAACGGCGAGGATAGTGAGGTGTTTCGGTCTGGGTCAGGGCTACCTATGGGCGGCGGCCGGGCGCGTATTCCTGTTCCAGCATACCCATGACCACTGTGTCGTGGAAGGCTCCATCGCAGTATACTGCGTCACGAAAGATGCCTTCGCGCCGGAAGCCAACACGCTCAAAGCAGGCCAACGCCCTGGGGTTGAAGGAAAATGCCGTGAGCCAGACGCGGTGCAACCCCAACTCGGCAAAAGCGTGGTCCAGCATGAGCCGAGACGCTTCCTGGCCCAATCCTTTTCCCCAGAGTTCTCGGCAACCCAGAAACATGCCGAACTCCGCGCTGCGGCTGACCCAGTTGATGTTGCGCAGGAACACGTTACCCACATAGCGCTCGTCCAGCACGGTCTGTATAGCCAGTTCGAAATGCCCGGAAAGCGCCGTGGAGTTCATGGCGTAAAGAACTTCGGCTTCCATGAGGCGGTACTGGACGGCATGCTGTGCCTTGCCCAGATAGAGCTTGGTGAACTCCGCATCCGTGAACCATTCAAAGCGCGGCAAAACCTGATCCAGGGCCACGGCCCGCAGGCGTATCTGATTTCCTTGCAGCATGTGTGTTCCTCCTCGGGCGTCAGGACGGCATTCCGTCCCGGTTTAGGCATGTGAAGAGCGGGCGGTGCTTGCGCCGCCTGGCTGCGGTTATGAGACGTTCCAGGCGCTCCACGACTGCCACGGGCAACCCGCAATCCGTCGTGCTGTCCGAGATGCTCCGGCCAGCAGTGATTCCAGCCAGGGCCGCGTCCAGGCGCTCAAACGTCAGGTGTGCGCGTATGCTCGCAGCCAGTTCCAGGTCAGCGCCTTCAAAGGGCCGTTGCGCGCCGATGGGCGCTTGGTTGACCAGCCAGTAGGCCAGGTCCTCCAGGTCGGTTTCGCCTTCCCAAAGTCCAGCCGAGGGCTGCTGTTCGATGACCGTAGGTGCCGAACCCAGGCCAAGCGCCAGGGCAAAGACCTCAGTCTTGTACAGATGCGCGATGGGGCCCAAGTGCCAGAGTCCGTCACCCAGGGGCATGAAGAATCCGCAGAGGCTCTCGGTGCGGTTGGAGGTGCCAACGACCACATAGCCGCGGTCCTGGTAGGTGCAGGCGATGAGCGAGCGGTAGGAAATCTTGGCCCTGGCCGGATCGAGCAAACCCTCTGGCTGGAACTGCTCCACGGGATCGGCCCGGCTCATCTCGGCAATGAACAGGCGCGGGGCTGAGGCCAGATCAACCTCCACCAGGCAACAGCCGAGTTCAGACGCAAGTGCGCGGGCCTGGGCCAGGTGGCGCGTCTCCATATTCGCCTGAAGCACGGTGAACAGCTTGATGCGTTCCGGCCCGACAGCCTTGACCGTCAGCCGCGCGGTGACGTCGGAATCGATGCCTCCGGACAGGCCCACCACGGCTCGTTCATCCGGCCCAAGGGCCGCGCGCAGGAAGCAGACGATGCGTTCAATCTCACTGTGTACGTGCCGCGCCTCAAGGAACATACGCGCCTCCTCTGCCGCTCTTTAGCTGCGGGTTTGTGATCCTGGCGTGTCCGGCCAGTTCCGCCTCCAGGCGCTCCACTGCGTGCAGCAAGAGCGCACCGGCGGGCCGACGGATGACGAGATTGGCCAGATAGTCCTGGGGTGTGGGCTCAAGGTTCAGAATGGCTACCGGCACCCCGCGTTGGGCTGCAAGGGAGCAAAGGGACGCCGCCGGGTCTACGCTGAGCGAGGTTCCGGCCACGATGAGCAGGTCCGAGGAACAGACGCGGAACAGCACCTCGTCCAGGATGCAGCGGTCCACGGCCTCGCCCATGAGCACCATGTCGGCCATGCAGAATCCACCGCAGGCAGGGCAGGCCGAGAGCTCCAGGTTTAGCGGGCGGGGGTGGACGAGCCTGCAGGACAGGCAGCGTAGGGAGAACACCGTGCCGTGCAGTTCGCGCACCAGCTTCGGCGGCACCCCGGCGCGCTGGAACAGGCCGTCCACGTTCTGGGTAGCCACGCAGCTCAGGCGGCCAAGTTCCGCCAGGCGGCGCACAGCGCGGTGCATGCCGCTCGGCGTAGCGGCCAGTACAAGGGCCTGGAAGCGCCGGTCCATCTCGCGGAAGCGCTCCCTGGTCGTCTCGTCGGACAGCAGGGAGGGCAGGTGGAACACCTGGGCCGGGAAGTCCCGCCAAAAGGGCGAGCGGCCCCGGATGTCCGGGATGCCCGACTCGGTGCTCGTGCCCGCACCGGAGAGCAGGCTAACCCTCTCGGCCCGGCGCAAGAGCGCCAGCAGGGATTCCAACTCCGCGTCCCCTGTCTCCGGCTGCGCTGGGGCTGGCTGGAGCTTGAGCGGCTGTGGACCAGACTCGGATTGGGCCGGACGGCCAGCGCGGGGAGCCAGGGCTTTGCGCAGGCGCTTGGCCAGAAGCACTGCCTGGAGGCTCAGGATAAAGGGCAGAGTCAGGAAAGGCAGGCCAAGCGGCCCGAGTAGGCGCTCCAAGGCCAGCCAGCACGCAGCGCAGAGCACGGCCCCGACGCTGGTCAGGGCCAGGCTGCGCAGGCCGGAAGGGAAAAAGAAACCGTAAACGGCCAGAGCCAGGGGCAGAGCGTTGAAGCCCACGAACACTGCCGCGCCTTTCGGAACTCCGGCAGGGAACAGCCCCAGCGCCGGCGCAGTCAGTAAAGCCAAGCCAATGCCAAGGCCAATGCCAAGCAGCGACGCCCGGAGGAGCAGTGCGGAGCAGGCCGCCGCGCCGATGAGGATGGCCGTCCAGGAAGGCAGGGCGTAGTCGCGGGCTAGGCGGATGAACCCGTCTGTGGTCTCGGACGGGAGCGTGAGGAGGGCAGTGGCAGTGGTCCCCGCCGGGAGGAAGACCCCTTCGGGGGGAAGCGCTCCGGTCATGGTCAGGTGGCGCACGCCCAGCAGGGCGGCTAGAACAATCAGGTTTGCAGGCAGGGAGAGCACCGGGAGCCAGGCCCGGACAAACAACCTGGAAAGGCCCAGGTGCAGGGCCGAGGTCGCGGCCGCAGCCAGGGCTAGCAGGGTCAGGGAGGGAGCTGAGAACTGGAAGTACCAGCTCCAGAACACGCCCAGGAGCATGCCGTTGACCCCGTGCAAGGCCCGGATGCCGGGCGTGGCGTCGCGGGTGGGCAGGAGCCGGGCCAGGGTGTGGCAGAGCACCGCGCCAAGCACAGCGAAGAGTCCGGCACGAGCCGAATACAGTGCCGTGCCGAGCAACAGGCAGGCCCCGGTGATGGCGTTGTCGGCAAAGAGCACTTGGCCGCAGGCGCGCAGGATGTCCGCGATCCAGGCGCGCGTGCTCATCGCCTCGGGCTTGGGAGTGGTCTCAACGTCGCTCATTGGTCTCCGCTCTGTCCGGCCCGGGTGAGCAGGCGCGCGGGAACGCTCTCCGGCCCCTTGACGTCCTCGTAGGTTTCCGCGCGGCGGATGACCTCAACCTTCTCGCCACTCACCAGAACCACCGCCGGTCGGGCGAAGATGAACTGCATGGACTGGCTGACGTTGTATGCGCCCACGTTGCGGATGGTCACGATGTCGCCGGGCTGGACAAAGGGCAGCATGACTCCGCGCCGGATCACGTCCACCTGCATGCACAGCGGGCCGAAGATGTCCACCTCCTCGGTCATGTGAGAGAGTTCCTGGTCCACGGCAAGTTCGTGCTTGTACCAGTAGGAGGTCGGCAACAGGTTCACTCCGGCGTCGATGATCAGGAACTTGCCCGTGGCGTTGGTCTTCACAGAGACGATGCTCGACAAGAGCACCATGGCCTCATCCACAAGGGCCCGGCCTGGCTCCAACACCACCTGGGGCGGGCTCTTGAACTCGCGCAACTTCTTCTTGAGCGGTTCGGTGAGCGCGTCGGCGTACTGGTCCGGCGTGGGCTGGATGACCTCGCCAGGCATGACCTGGGTGTGCAGGGTATTGCATGAGGCGTAGCCCCCGCCGAAGTCCAGGGTGTCGATCCGCGCCCCGAAGTCCTCCTGGAACTGCAGGGCCAGGCCGGTCAAGTTCTCGGACATGCGCCGGTACACGCCGAGGTCGATGACAAAGGTGCCCACGTGGCAGTGCAGCCCAGCCAGTTCCAGGAAGGGGTCCTGGCAGATGCGCCGACCAGCTTCGTAGGCCGCGCCCTCCTCCAGGCTGAAGCCGAACTTGTCCCAGGCCGGGTAGTTGAGCTTCATGTTCACCCGGATGCCCACCTTGACCTTCTGGCCCAGGCTCTGGGCCACCTTGGCGGCTTGAGCCAGTTCGTCGAAGGAGTCCAGGTTGACGCGCGCGCCCTCCTCGAAGGCCCGCCGAAGATCTTCGGGCCGCTTGTAGGGCCCGTTGAAGACGATCTGCCGGCCGGGGACGTCCAGGCGCTTGGCCATCTCGTATTCCAGTGGCGAGACCACCTCGGCCAGAGCGCCCTCCTGGTGCAAGATGGCGCAGACGGCTGAGAGGAAGTTGGTCTTGTAGGAGTAGGCGATGCTCGTGGCCGCATAGCGGCTGGTGAAGGCCTGCCGCATGTCCTGGTAGCGCTCGCGCAGGATGCGCTCGGAGAGCACGAACAGGGGCGAGCCGAAGTCGGCCACAAGCTTCTTCACGGCGTGGCCCTCGAACTCCCCCGCCGCCATGATGCGCATGTAGGAGCGGGTGTTCTTGTCCGTGGCGCTGAAGGAGATCTTGCGCACCACGGGCTTGTGATAGGGCAGTTTGCTGGTCTTAGTCATGGCGCATCTCTCCGCTTAAGGAAAACAGGCCGAAGGTGTTGATGTCCGTGACGATGTCCACGGCCCGGCGCACGAACATCAGTCCGCCGGGCGGAGGAGTGAGCGGTCCAGGGTCGCGTTCTTGGACCAGGTCCAACAGCATGGCCGGGAGGTTCGGGCCGGCCTCGGCGCTGAAGGATATCCAGCCGGGGAAGCGTGGGTTGATCTCGATGAGTTGGTACTCGTCCTGGTCCTTGCGCAACAGTTCGATGTCCATGGGCCCGACCCACTTGAGGGCCTGGGCTGCGCGGCTGGCGATGTCCAGGAAGGCCTCGTCGGCCACGGTGAAGCCCATCCAAGAGGCCCCGGTGGACGAAACCAGCAGCTTCTTCAGGGGCAGCAGGCCCCGGATGCGGTACTCCGCGTCGGCCAGGGCGGCGATGGAGTATGCCTCGCCGCTCACGAAGTCCTGTACGATGGCGGGCCGCTGGTCTTTTGCAAGCACGCGGGCCACGGCCAGGCGCAACTCCGGAGCGGAGTAGACCACCCGCGCGCCGCGCCGCGTACCCTTGACCACCACCGGGTAGGCCAGATGCTCAGGGGCCAGCTCTGCAAGCTCGGCGGCCTCGGCCACCACACGGGTGTGCGGATGGGCGAGGCGCACGCCCTTGCGGGCCGTCCAGCGCGGCAGGTTCTGCTTCTCCAGCATGTCCAGGGCCTGTACCTTGGGGAGAAATGTGGCCACGCCCAGGCGTTTCAGGGCCGGGGCCAGGGCGCAGAGGGCCGGAATCTCGTCATCCAGGTTGGGGATGAGCAGATCAAGCCCGGCCTCGGCCTTGATGTCCGCCAGACGTGCCAGAAAGGCCTCCGGCTCGCGCACGGGTGAGGGGATGTGGTGGCCTCGGTCGAGCAGGCCCTCCTCATACAGGGCCGTCTCCAGCGGGTCGTAAGCCAAGCCGACCAGGACAAGGCCAGACCGGGCGCATGAGCGCAGGGCGCGGGCCACTCCGAAACCGGGTACCGGGTTATCCGCGCTGGTGAGTCCAGTGATGCCCACGATCATGCGTGAATCTCCCCGGTGGTGGAAAAGTCCAGAAGCCGCAAGTACGGCACTGCGGATTCGCGCACCGTGCGCAGGAAGAGCTTGCCGTCGGCGCAGGGGGGCAGGGGCTGCACGTCCTGGCCCAGGGCCAGGCGCACCAGGGCCAGGGGCAGGTTCTGCCCGGCCACGGTGGCCAGATACAGCCAGGAGGGAAAGCGGTTGTTCACCTCGACTAGGAAATACTCGTCGGACTTCTGCTCGCGGATGAACTCGCACTCCGCCGGGCCGACCCAGCCCAGTGTGCGCAGGATGTTTCCGCTGAGAGCGACGAGTTCCGGGCTATCCACCGTGACCCCAGCCATGGCCTTGCCCTTCTCAGTGAGCCCAAGCTTCTTCATCACCGCCGCGCCAAGAAGTGAGCTGTCACGAGCGCACAGGGCCATCATGTCCCACTCCTCGCCAAAGACGAACTCTTGAAGCAGTATGGGATATCCCCACTTGGCAAAGAGCTTGTGGTACTCCACCAGCCCCTCCTCAACGCTGTGGCAGACTCGCGCATCGTTCAGCAGGGCCTTGAGCACAAAGGGGACGCCGGTGTCGAAGACCCGGCTTTTGAGCTCCGCCGCGCTGCCCAGGGTGAGAGTGCGGGGCACGCGGAAGCCGTGTTCCAGGCCGAATTCGTAAAGCTGGCTTTTGCCGCAGCGCTTGATGCTGGCCTCGGGCGGCAGGAACAGGCGGATGCCAAGGGCGGCCAGTTGCGCAGAAAGCTGCGCATAGAGCGAGACCTCGGAATCCAGGCAAGGGATGATGACGTCAAGCGGCGTGGTCTTGTGAATCTCCTGGATGCGCCGTAGCAGCGCCTCCTTTCCCGCGCAGGGGTAGGGCAGCACATAGGCGTGGTCGAAGAGTTCGAGGTCGAAGGCTCCGTTGGACAGTGGCTCCAGAGCCAGGGCCGTGATCTGCCCCTGGAACTCCGGAGCGTGACGCAGCGAGCGGGCCACGGCCACGCCCGGCTGGGGGTTGTCCAGCACGAGCAGCCCGGTGACGGCCACGTTGATCCCTATGAGTGTGGGGTCCACGGGCGCTACTCCACAAGCCCCAGGCGGCGCAGGTCGGACACCAGATCGCGGTAACCGGCCACGGCCTCCTCCAGGGAGTCGATGTCAAAGGTCAGGGAAAGGTCCTGCAGCACCTTCGGCGGGTCGTCGCCACGCATGATCCCCTGGAGAATGAAGGCCGCCGTGGGATTCAGGGAGTAGACCCCTCCGTCCTTGCGATTGAAGATGAAGCCTTCGCCCTGTTTCTCGGTGTAATTCTCGCGGATGTGCCGGGGCGCCTCGCAGCGTAGCTCGTGCTCCAGGCGCTCTAAATGCTTGGGGCAGACGGGGAAATTCCTGTCCTTCACGGGAGGGCAGGGGCCGCTTGAGGCGGACTGGAGTTGGCAGGTGGCGGCCATGTGCTGTCCTTGCGTTTGTGCGGCGGGAGCCCTCCGTCTGGCCCCCGCCGCAGTTCAGACTACTTGCCTCCGGTCTCGGCCAAGCCGCTCTTGGCCACGTAGTTTTCCGGCACGATCTCCAGAGATTTCTGGAACAAGGCCTTGGCCCCAGCCTTGTCGCCCTTCCTGAGCAGCGCCCAGCCTTGCCCGTTGAGCGAGGCGATATAACGCACCTCCGGGTGGTAGGCCTCTAGGCGCTTGAAGGTGGCTAGGGCCGGGACATAGGCCTTGGTGTAGAACTGACTCCAGCCCAGGTTGTCCAGGATATAGCTGTTGTTGTCCCAGACGGTTCCGCTCTTGGAGATGCCGCCCACGAGCTTACTGAGCGAGGCCACGGCTGTCGGGTAGTCGCCGGTCATGTAGGCTACGGTGCCCAGGCCCTGGAGCGCGTCGCGGTTGGCCGGATCAGCGGCCAGGATCTTCTGGAACTGCGCTTTGGCCTTGTCCGCGTTAAACTGATAGTAGTAGGCCCAGGCCGTGTGGCTGGCCAGATCCTTAAGTTCGCTGTTGCCTGCCGCAACCTGGGCCATCTCCGGCTTGTCCATGAAGGTGGGGTCCAGATAGATAGCGGTGATGAGAGAGCCCTTGGCCTTGGACACATCGCCCTGCTTGAGCAGAGACAGGCCCAGACCATAGTGCGGAGCTGCGTAGACCGTGGAGAGTTGCAGCGAGGCCTTGAACTTGTCTGCGGCCTCGGTGTAGCGCCTCTCGGCATAAAGGGCCCAGCCTTCCTGGTTGTATGTGTCCGGAGCCAGGGGCAGGAGTGCGGCGATTTTCTTCGTGGCCTCGTCCGCCGCCTTGAGGTTGTTTTCGCGTTGGTGGAGGGAGGCGACCAGTCTGAGCGCGCCCAGGTCGTTGGACTTGGCGGCCAGGAGCTTGTCCAGAAGCGCCAGGGCTGATGCGGGATTGTTGCGCTGGAATTCGACCATGGCGCTGCCGAGCAGTCCATCGTAGTCCTTGGCGTCGGCGGCCAGCAGGCCCTGGAATTGCCCCGCTGCCTTGTCGCGCTGGCCTACCCAAAGGCTGGACCAGCCGAGACCGGCGTTCAGCGCCCGGTCGGGCTTCATCTGGCTGGCCTGCTCAAAGTAGGGAATGGCCGCCAAGTAGGCCCGCTGGTAGTAGAAACCCCAGGCCAGGTCCGCCAGGAGATCATTCCAGCCGTTCTTCTTGATGAGGTCCAGGAGTTCCGGGCTGGCCGCGTAGCCGGGGGCGATAGCGATGGCCGTGGCGAAGTGCTTCTTGGCGCTGGCCGCGTCGCCCTTCTTGGCCGCTACGAGGCCTTGCCCGTAGTAGGGCACGGCCAGATAGGGGTTCAGGTCAGCGGCCTGCTTGAACAGCCCACCCGCCTCATCCAGCTGTCCCTGGGAGTATCTGACCCAGGCCAGTCCATAGACTGGAGGCGCGGCCTTGGGCACCATGCGCCGCAGGGCCTCATACTCCATAGCCGCCTGATCATAGTTCTTGTCCGCCAGGAGCATGTCGGCCAGGGCGGCTTGGCTCGAATAGTCGTCGCTCTTGAGGCTGACGGCCTTGCGGAAAGAGGCCTGCGCCTGGGGTCGGTTCTTTGTCGCCAATTGCAGGAAGCCCAGGCCGTTGTAAGCCATGGCGCTGTTCGGGTTGAGTTTCAGGGCCTGGTTGAAGAACTCCGTGGCCTTGGGATACTGCGCCAGGGTCAGCGCCACGGAGCCCTGCCCCACTAGGGGCTCATCGGTCTGGGGGTTCAATGCTGCTGCGGCCTTGAATGTAGCTGCGGCCAGGTCATAGGAGCCGAGGTTCAGGTTGCACCAGCCAGCCGCGACCATGGCCTCGTAGTCGGTCTTGCTGACCTGGTCGATGTACCCGGCCAGCTTGTACAGGGCCGAGGCCGGGTCGCCCAACTTGTAGTAGGCCAAGCCCCAGGGCTTCCACAGGCTCTTCAGGGCCGGGGTCTTCTCGATTAGTGCGTAGACCGTGGAAACTTCGGCGGCGTACGGGTTCAAGTCAAAGAGCATGGTCAGGTCGGCCTGGGCCAAGTCGGCCTTACCCTGGGCCACATGGGTCAGGGTCAGGCCATAGCGGGCGTCCGCCGGGTACCTGCCGGTGTTGAGCACCTGCTCAAAGAGCTTAGCCGCGTCGTCGAGCTTCTTCAGTTCATAGTTGGTCCAGCCAGCCTTGAGCAGGGCCACGGCGTCCTGGGCCTCAAGATCCTTGCCCCTGGTCTCGTCGGCCTTGGTGGACACGGCCTTGCGGTAGGCCACCAGCGCGTCGCTGTACTTCTTCTGGGCATAGTAGAGGTCACCCAGCTTGGTGTAGATCTTCTTGCGGCCCACGAACATGTTCTTGTACTCAGTGGCTAGGTCGGTCTGCTTGACGGCTTCGTCCAGGCGGTTCTGGCGCTCGGCGATGAGACCGAGACCGAACCTTCCGTCTGAGACAATGGACTCGATGAACATCTTGTCGTCGCGCTTGTAGTAGTTGTTGTACACCGTCTTGCCCATGTGGTCCCGGGCCCAGTCGATCTCCTTGCGGAAGAGCTTGTCCGCACCGGCGTAGTCGCCTTTGTAGAAATTGAGCCAGGCCAGGCCCTGCACCGTTCCGGCCTCATCGGCGTACTTGGTCAACTCTCCCAACACCCTCTCGGCGTCAGCCAGACGGTTCTGGTTCATGTACACGAAGGCCAGAAGCTGCTTTGCGGCTTTAGCCTTGAGGGGGTCATGCTCAGCATTGAGCAAGGCGGCTTCAGCCTCCGGGTATTTCCCGGCGTTGAAGGCGTCCAGTCCGGCCTTGTAATGATCGGTCTGGGCCTGTGCCGTGCCGATGGTCAGGCATGTCAAGCATGCCGCAAGCACCATGATCCTGGTGATGATGACGCCCACTCTTTGCATAGGTCCACCTCCCCCTTGATTTGTATAAGTGCTGGCCGACGAGTTCAGCAAGGCCGGGCAGGTTGAGTGACTACATTTCGCTCGCACGAGCGGCGTGTCGAGGAGCCTGCCAAGGCTATTCTGAAACTTACATAAATTATAGCCGAAATATCCGCTGAGCGTCAATAAATGAATGATAATATGTCCGCTTCCTTGCGGGCTTGATGGTCTTGAAATAGCGTCATTTGGTCACGTCCGTCAAGGTGGTGTAAATTCCGTTGGCCATGAAGGTGGAAATC